>ONTN01000044.1 GCA_900320765.1 uncultured Eubacteriales bacterium | reverse complement strand
CGCCGTACTCGCGGTAGAGCGGCAGGATGATCTCGCAGTCGGAGCCGGACTTGAATTCGTACTTAGCTTTCAGCGCCTCTTTCAGCGGGCGAAAGCCGTACAGCTCCCCATTGCAGACGCACATATCTCCGCCGAGGCGGAAGGGCTGCATACCGCTCTCCCCCACTCCCATTATGGCGAGGCGGTGGAAGCATAAAAGCCCGCTTCCCGCCCGCTCAACGCGGCTCATATCGGGCCCGCGCGATACGGTCCGGTCAAAATACGGCCTTATCTCAGCCTCCGCGTGCTCGGTAGTGAAGCCCATTATGGAACACATCGTTCATTCCTACATTCTGCCTCAGCGGTCAGGGTCTTATTCCCTCAACGTCGTAGACGAAGATCTTGCCGTCGCCGATCTGTCCGGTGTAGAGCACCTTCTTCGCCGTCTCGATTACGTCACGGACGGGGATCTTCGAGACGACGATATCGACCTGCACCTTGGGCATAAGGTTAGTTTCAACGGCAACGCCTCTGTAATACTCGAGCTTGCCCTTCTGCATACCGTAGCCCATAACGTGGCTTACCGTCATTCCGGTTATGCCGAGGCGCGACATAGCCTCCTTGAGGGCGTAAAGCCTCTCCTCCTTGAATACGATCTCCACCTTGGTGAATTTCGGCGCTCCTGATTCGAACGAGGGCACCTTCTTTACGGTAACGGCCTCTGCTGGCGGCACCGAGCCGGTAACGGCGACGATGGGCTCCTCCGGGGCAAATTCCGTGTACTTATCGACAGCGGGGGCAAAGTCCGCGTAGGCGCTCGGGAGCCCGTGCTCCGAGATATCGAGGCCCTTCAGCTCGTCCTCCGCGTCCGCCCTTATACCGTGGAGCTTCTGGATAAGCTTAAAGGTGATTATCATCATAACCGCGGCGTATGCGGCGACGGCGACGAAGCCTAAAAGCTGTATGCCCGTCTGAGTAAAGTCGCCGGTATAGAAGAGGCCGCGGAGCCCGGCGGGGGCGTCGGGATTTGCCAAAAGACCTACGGCGATAGTACCCCAGACGCCGTTTGCCATATGCACGCCGACGGCTCCGACGGGGTCGTCGACATGGAGCTTGAGGTCGAGGAATTCGACCACTACCACGACGAGGATACCCGCGACGAGACCGACGATGGCAGAGCCGACCCAGTCGAAGGCGTCGCAGCCCGCGGTCACGGCGACGAGACCGGCGAGTGATGCGTTAAGGCACATGGATACGTCGGGCTTGCCGTTCTTTACCCAGGTGAATATCATAGCCGCGCAGGTCGCCACGGACGGCGCGACGGTGGTGGTGAGAAAGATCGACGCGAGCTCGGAGGGAGTAGTCGCGGCGGCTCCGTTAAAGCCGTACCAGCCGAGCCAGAGGATGAAAACGCCGAGAGCGCCGAGGGGTATGGAGTGACCGGGAATGGCGTTGACCTTCACGACCTTGCCGGACTTATCCTTGACGTATTTTCCAATACGCGGCCCGAGAATAACGGCGCCTACGAGGGCGGCGATACCGCCGACCATATGTATGGCGGTCGAGCCCGCGTAGTCGTGGAAGCCGAGGGAGCTGAGCCAGCCGCCGCCCCAGATCCAGTGTGCCTCGATCGGGTAAACGAAGAGGGAGATCACGGCGGAATAGATGCAGTAGGCGGAGAACTTGGTGCGCTCAGCCATAGCGCCGGAAACTATAGTCGCCGTAGTTGCGCAGAATACGAGGTTGAATACGAAGGTCGAGGCTCCGGTAAAGCCCTCGGCGGGGCTTGCGATGAATTCCTTGAACCTTCCGAAAAGGTCCATATTCGGTATTCCGATAAGGCCGAAGAGAGCGTCCTCGCCCATCATCAGCGAATAGCCGAGCAGGGAGAAGACCACCGTGCCGATACAGAAATCCATCAGGTTCTTCATTATGATGTTTCCCGCGTTTTTCGCCCTTGTGAAGCCGGTCTCCACCATGGCAAAGCCCGCCTGCATCCAGAAAACGAGGGCAGCTCCGATCAAATACCAAAATTCTATCGTCATTTTAATTCGCTTCCTTTCATTTTACGCTGAAAAGTATCTCCCCATAGGTCGGGAAGGGCCAGTATTCCTTTGCCGTCTCCATCTCGGCCCTATCAGCCGGGGCGCGGAGAGCAGCCATTCCGGGTATGATCTCGTCCTTGATGAAGTACGCCTCCTCGGTGATATCGGCGATGCCGTCGAGGCTCGCGACCTTCTCCTCAAGCTCCTCCGCCGCCTTATATATCTCGTCGGCAAGGGCGGTGAGCTTTTCCACCGTAGCGCTGTCATATTCGCTCGTAAGTCCGGGCACTGCGGCCTTCTTGCGCTCGAGAGCCCCGGCAAGGTGAGCGGCGTAGGCGGAAACGGCGGGAAGTATCTCCTTCTTCGCCATGTTCAGCATGGTGTTCGCCTCGATGCGGACGGTCTTGACGTAGTTTTCAAGCTGTATCTCATAGCGCGAGCGTATCTCCGTCTCGGAGAAAACGCCCTCTTCGGTGAGCATCCTCACGTTCTCCGGGTCGATAAGAAGCTGCATCGCCTCGGGTGTAGTTTTAAGGTTCAGAAGTCCCCTCGACTCTGCCTCGGCTATCCACTTATCGTCGTAGCCGTTGCCGTTGAAGATAACGCGCTTATGCTCCTTTATCGTGCGGCGGATGAGCTCGTGCAGGGCGGCGTCGAAGTCCTCCGCGCCCTCGAGCTCGTCGGCAAAGCCCTTGAGCACGTCGGCGACGGCGGAGTTCAGCATAATGTTGGCGCAGGCGATGGAGTTCGAGGAGCCGACCATGCGGAACTCGAACTTATTGCCCGTAAAGGCAAAGGGGCTCGTGCGATTGCGGTCTGTGGTATCGCGGGTGAAGCTCGGCAGTGAGTCTACGCCGAGGCGCATCCGCCTGCGCTCCACTCCGTCGTAGGGCGTGTCGCTCTCGATAGCCTCAAGAACGGCGTTCAGCTCATCGCCGAGGAATACGCTGATTACAGCGGGGGGCGCCTCGTTCGCTCCAAGGCGGTGGTCGTTGCCCGCCGTGGCAACGGAGAGACGCAAAAGCCCCTGATACTCGTCCACCGCCTTTATCGTGGCGACGAGGAAGGTGAGAAACTGGGCGTTTTCAAAGGGCGTCTTGCCCGGTGAGAGAAGGTTTTCGCCCTTATCTGTCGCTATCGACCAGTTGTTGTGCTTTCCCGAGCCGTTCACCCCGGCGAAGGGCTTCTCGTGCAGAAGGCACACGAGGCCGTGCTTTGCCGCCACGCGGCGCATTATCTCCATCGTAAGCTGGTTGTGATCGGTCGCGACGTTCGTCGTCGAATATATCGGCGCGAGCTCGTGCTGGGCGGGGGCGACCTCGTTATGCTCGGTCTTCGCCAGTATGCCGAGCTTCCAAAGCTCCTCGTTCAGCTCGCACATATATGCCTGCACTCTCGGCTTTATCGAGCCGAAATAGTGGTCGTCGAGCTCCTGACCCTTCGGGGGCTTCGCTCCAAAGAGCGTTCTGCCAGTGTAAACAAGGTCGCGCCTCTTTTCGTAAACGGCTCTGTCGATAAGGAAATACTCCTGCTCCGGGCCGACTGAGGTGGTGACGCGCTTGACGCTCTCGTTTCCGAAGAGCTTCAGTATCCTGAGCGCCTGCCTGTTCAGCGCCTCCATAGAGCGCAGCAGCGGAGTTTTCTTGTCGAGAGCCTCGCCGCCGTATGAGCAGAAGGCGGTGGGTATGCAGAGGGTGTTATCCTTTATAAACGCGTAGCTCGTCGGATCCCACGCCGTATAGCCCCTCGCTTCGAAGGTGGCGCGAAGCCCGCCCGAGGGAAAGGAGCTCGCGTCCGGCTCACCCTTTATGAGCTCCTTGCCGGAAAACTCCATAATCACCCGTCCCTCCGGGGTGGGGGAGATGAAGCTGTCGTGCTTTTCCGCCGTTATGCCGGTCAGCGGCTGGAACCAGTGGGTGAAGTGAGTAGCACCGTTCTCCGTTGCCCAGGCGCACATGGCCTTCGCCACGGCGTTGGCTACGGAGAGATTCAGCTCCTTTCCCTCCGCTATCGTCTCGTGAAGCGATTTGTAGACCTCGCTCGGAAGCCTCTCCTTCATCACGCGGTCGTCAAAAACCTTGCTTGCAAACAGCTCGGGTACGGTACTCATATATATATCTCTCTCCTTATCTTAAGATTAATTCAAAGTAAACGACGTAAACGACGATTAATTCCGCAAGGCGCCGAAGCGGCATTTGATTGGCGTTTACTAAAAAAAGAGACAAGGGCGCCAAAAAGACGCCTTTGTCTCTCAATGCCATTGATTATACTCCGCGTTTTGCAATCCGTCAATCGTCATTATTGCAAAAATTTTCGATTTTTGGGGTCATATTTTTGTACAATGCAGGAATTGACGAATTATACATTCAAATAGTAATATTGACGCAAGAACAAAGGCGTTCTCAAAGGGGCTTTTATGCCCATTTGAGAGCGCCTTTTCCTTTTTGGGGGCGACGATATGCTTAAAAAAGAAGGTAAGATACGCATTCCCTCCGGCTGCGCCATCTCGGCCGTTATTTCAAAAAGCGGCGAGCGCATGGACGGGCGGGCGATAATAGAGAGCATGAGGCCGATGCACGAGCGGTCAAACGGGCTTGGCGGCGGCTTCGCCGGATACGGGTTATACCCGGAGTACCGCGATCTCTTCGCCCTGCATATATTCTATGACGACGATAACGCGAGGACCGATGCGGAGACTTATATAAGGAGCGTCCTCGAAACGGTGCGGGCGGAGAACATCCCGACGCGCAAGATACCCGCGATAACCGACGAGCCGCTTATCTGGCGCTATTTCGTAACTCCGCTGAGATCCGTTCTCGCCAGCATGCAGCTTGACGAGAACGAGTTTATCGCAAGGGTCGTAATGCGGATAAACACGACGATAGACGGCGCCTACGTCTTCTCGAGCGGGAAGAATATGGGCGTTTTCAAGGCGGTCGGCTATCCCGAGGACATCGGGGAGTTTTACCGCCTTGAGGAATACGAGGCATATTCCTGGACGGCTCACGGCAGGTATCCCACGAATACCCCCGGCTGGTGGGGTGGGGCTCATCCATTCTCACTTCTTGACCGCACGATAGTGCATAACGGCGAGATATCGAGCTACGACGCGAACAGGCGTTATATAGAGATGTTCGGGTATAAATGCACCCTTCAGACCGATACCGAGGTCATCACCTACGTTGCCGACTACCTGATGCGCAAAAAGGGGCTCAGCCTTTCCGAGACTGCGTCCGTCATTGCCGCCCCATTCTGGTCTACGATAGAGCGAAAGCCGCCCGAGGAGCGCGACAGGCTGAGATTTCTTCGCACCGCCTTCCCGTCACTTTTAATAACCGGGCCGTTCTCCATAATCCTCGGCTTTGAGGGCGGGCTTATGGCATTGAACGACAGGCTGAAGCTTCGCAGCATGGTGGTCGGCGAGAAGGGCGACCGGGTCTATATAGCCTCCGAGGAGGCGGCGATCCGCGCCATGGAGCCGGAGGCGGAAAACATCTGGGCGCCCGCAGGCGGTGAGCCTGTCATCGTAAGAGTGAAGGAAGGTGCTTATTGATGGCGGTAAATTACATTTACCCCGAGTTTGAAGTCGTCCGCAACGACACTCGCTGCATCCGCTGCCGCGTGTGCGAAAGGCAGTGCGCGAACGAGGTGCATATATACGACGAGAGCCTTGATATGATGGTCTCCGACGAATCGAAATGCGTAAACTGCCAGCGCTGCGTCTCCCTCTGTCCGACGAGGGCGCTGAAGATAGTGAAGTCCGACTGCGCTCTGAGGGAGAACGCAAACTGGTCGCAGGATACGATAAAGGAGGTCTACAAGCAGGCGGGCTCCGGCGGTGTGCTCCTAAGCAGCATGGGAAACCCGAAGCCCCTGCCCGTTTACTGGGACAGGATACTTATAAACGCCTCTCAGGTGACGAACCCCTCGATAGACCCGCTCCGTGAGCCGATGGAGACGAAGGTCTTCCTCGGCAGCAAGAACGGAAGGATAGAGCGAAACGAGAAGGGGGAGATAGTGCCGAGCCTCTCACCGCAGCTTGAGCTCAGTATGCCCGTTATGTTCTCCGCAATGAGCTACGGCTCAATAAGCTACAACGCGCACGAGAGCCTCGCCCGCGCGGCGACGGAGCTCGGGATACTGTACAACACCGGCGAGGGCGGACTTCACGAGGATTTCTACGTTTACGGCAAGAACACGATAGTCCAGGTCGCCTCCGGCCGCTTCGGAGTGCATAAGGACTACCTTGAGACGGGAGCCGCCGTTGAGATCAAGATGGGCCAGGGCGCGAAGCCCGGCATCGGCGGCCACCTGCCCGGAACGAAGGTCGGTCCCGACGTCAGCCGGACGAGGATGATACCCGAGGGCTCGGACGCGATATCTCCCGCCCCGCACCACGATATATATTCGATAGAAGACCTGCGCCAGCTCGTATACTCTCTTAAGGAGGCGACGGAGTATAAAAAGCCCGTTATCGTCAAGGTCGCGGCGGTACACAACATAGCCGCGATAGCGAGCGGAATAGCCCGCTCGGGCGCCGATATCATAGCCATCGACGGCTTCCGCGGCGGCACGGGCGCCGCGCCAACCCGCATAAGGGACAGCGTCGGAATACCGATAGAGCTCGCTCTCGCCGCAGTTGACCAGCGCCTGCGTGATGAGGGTATAAGAGACAGCGTCTCCCTCGTGGTCGGCGGCTCGATCCGCTCCTCGGCGGACGTGGTGAAGGCGATAGCCCTCGGCGCGGACGCCTGCTATATAGCGACCGCCGCTCTTCTCGCCCTCGGCTGCCACCTCTGCCGCACCTGCCAGACCGGTAAGTGCAACTGGGGCATAGCCACGCAGAGGCCGGAGCTCGTTAAAAGGCTGAACCCCGATATAGGCTCTCAGCGCCTCGTCAATCTGATGACGGCGTGGCGCCACGAGATAAAGGAGCTTATGGGCGGCATGGGCATAAACTCCATCGAGGCTCTGCGCGGCAACAGGCTCATGCTGAGAGGCATAGGCCTCACCGAAAAGGAGCTTGAGATACTCGGTATCTCTCACGCGGGCGAATAATAATCAGGATGGGAGAAAACGATGAAACGGGTATACGTTAATGAAAAATGGTGCCTTGCCTGCCATTTATGCGAATATAACTGCGCCTTCGCAAATTCCGGTCTTTCGGATATGGCGAAGCTCAGGGGCGTTAAAATCAGCCCAAGGATAAGGGTCGAGGGCGACGAGAGAATAAGCTACGCCGTCTCCTGCCGCCACTGCACGGATCCTCAGTGCGTAAAGTCCTGCATAACGGGGGCTCTCAGCGTCGCAGACGGGGCAGTCAGGATAGACAGAAGCCGCTGCGTCGGCTGCCTCACCTGCGTGCTCGCCTGCCCCTACGGCTGCGTTGCCCCGGGGGCTGACGGCCTCGCGACGAAATGCGAGCTCTGCCTTAATAATTCCGCCGGGGCTCCCGCCTGCGTCGCGGGCTGCCCGAACGGGGCGATAGTCTACGAGGAAAGAGGCTGAGAATATGAAAAGCTACGTTATCATCGGCGGCGGTATCGCCGGAGTGAGCGCCGTTGAGGGGATAAGAAGCGTAGACGGGGAGGCGAAAATAACCCTCGTCTCGTCTGAAAAGACCTGCGCCTACTCCCGCCCCCTGATTTCCTATTACCTCGAGGGGAAGGCTAAGCTCGACACTATGGGCTACCGGGAGAGCGATTTCTTTGAGAAAAACGGCGTTACCGTCCTTCGCGGGGTATCGGCGGAAAGGCTTGAGCCGGAATCAGGGAGCGTCGTTCTCTCAGACGGGCAAAAGCTTTCATACGACGCTCTCTGCGTTGCGGCGGGCTCCTCGCCCTTCGTGCCGCCGTTTTCCGGGCTCGATACGGTGGAGAAAAAGTTCTCGTTTATGACGATCGACGACGCCCTGAGCCTCGAGAAGGAGCTCGGAGCCGATAAGCGCGTTCTTATAATCGGCGCCGGGCTCATCGGCCTTAAATGCGCCGAGGGCATAAGAGACAGGGTAAAGAGCGTGACCGTCGCCGACCTCGCACCCCACGCCCTTTCGAGCATTTTGACCCCGGAGAGCGCGGAGATAGTGGAGCGCCATCTTGAAAAGAGCGGGATTGAGCTTCTCTTGGGCGACACGGCTGATTCCTTCGACGGAAACTCAGCCTATATGAGAAGCGGCAGAACGGTGGAATTTGATATACTCGTCCTCGCCGTCGGCGTCAGGGCGAATACCGCCCTCGTGAAGGCCGTTGGCGGAGAGGTCAACCGGGGCATACTGATAAACGGGAAGATGGAGACCTCGATCCCCGGCGTTTTTTCCGCAGGCGACTGCGCGGAATTTAAATCCGGCGTCCTCGCCATCCTGCCCGCCGCCCATATCGGCGGCTTCACGGCTGGGGTCAATATGGCGGGCGGCTCTGAATGCTACGCAGACCCCGTCAAGATGAATTCGATAGGTCTTTTCGGCCTTCATATCATGACGGCGGGGCTTTACGAGGGCGATGCTTTAGGAGACCCGGACCGGCGATTTTTCGTTAAGGACGGATATCTCTCCGGCTTCATTCTCATAGGCGGGGTGGAAAAGGCGGGAATCTACACTTCGCTTATGCGCGATAAGACCCCGCTTGATACGATTGATTTTGATGCGGTAATGCGTTCGCCCTCGCTCCTGCCCTTTGGCAGGGAGTACAGGAAAGAAAAGTTAGGAGGCGCGGTATGATGACTTCAATCAGCGCGAAGGGTCTCGATTTTCGGGCGCTCAGCGATAAAATCAGGAGCGTTCCCGGCGATATCGCCATAACGGACTGCCTCGGTCAGAGATTCATCGGAGCGGGCCAGTCCGGCAGAAAAATAGAGATACACGGGGTTCCGGGCAACGCGCTCGGCGCCTATCTTAACGGGGCCGATATCGAGGTTTTCGGCTCGGCTCAGGACGCCGTGGGCGATACGATGAACGCAGGGGACGTTATAATTCACGGGAATATAGGCGATACGGCGGGCTACGCCATGCGCGGCGGCAGAATATTCGTCGAGGGCAGCGCCGGGTACAGGGCGGGAATACATATGAAGAGCTACCGCGACAGGATGCCCGTCCTCGTTATCGGCGGCTCTGCCGGGAGCTTCCTGGGCGAATACCAGGCAGGCGGGATAATAATAGTCCTCGGCCTCGGCGGAAAAGCCCCGATAGTCTCGAATTTTCCCTGCACGGGTATGCACGGCGGCAAGCTCTTTCTACACTCCCGCTGCGAGGACGTTCTTTTCCCGCAGCAGGTCAGGGCGAGGGAGGCGACGAGAGAGGACCTGCGCGAGATAGAGCCGCACCTCGGCGAATTCTGCGCCCGCTTCGGCGGCAGTCTCGAGGAGCTTTTAGCTTCGCCCTACACGGTGGTAACGCCGGACACAAAAAACCCGTATAAGCAGATGTACGTTCAAAATTAGCGCAAAAAAGCGAGCCCCGACTTTAAAAACCGGGGCTCGCGCCTTCTCTCAAGTTTTACTTTTCCATCGCCGCGCCGACGAAGCCGAGGAAGAGGGGGTGCGGCTTATTCGGCCTTGACTTAAATTCCGGAGGGTACTGAACGCCGACGAAGAACGGGTGCTCCCCGACCTCTACGGTCTCCACGAGGCTCCCGTCCGGACTCGTTCCGGATATCACGAGGCCCGCGAGCCCGGTTTTATAGCACTCCTCCATCTTAGTACCCGGCGCAATGCGGCAGGGGTAGGCGCCGAGCCTCAGCGTGCCGCCCTTCGCGGTCTCGTCGCTCTGATCGGGCAGGAAGTCTATCACCTTATGCGCTGAATCGGGGTCAAATTCGCCCGAGTTAGCGTCCGCAAAGCCGCAGACGCGGCGGGCAAACTCGATAACGGCTATCTGCATACCGAGGCAGAGACCGAGGTAGGGGACGCCCTTCTCCCTTGCGTATCTCGCGGCTGTTATCATACCCTCAATGCCCCTTTCACCGAAGCCGCCGGGAACGAGGATGCCCGCACAGGGTGAGAGCAGGTCTTCCGCCGCCTCGTCAGTGACCTTTTCGCTGTCTATCCACCTGATATCCACCTCAGCCCCGAGGGCGCAGCCGGCGTGGCGAAGCGCCTCCGCTACGGAGAGATAGGCGTCGTGCAGCTCGGTATATTTCCCGACGAGGCCGACGGTCACCTTCTTTTTCGGGGCGCGGACGCGCTCCACCATCTCTGCCCACTCGGCAAGGTCGGGCTCAGGCGCCTCGATGCCGAGCTCGCGGCAGACGACGCTCGACAGATGCTGCTTTTCGAGCATCAGCGGCGCCTCGTAGAGTACGGGGAGCGTCCTGTTCTCAAATACGCAGTCCGGGCGGACGTTGCAGAACATGGCTATCTTATGCAGTATCGATTCCTCAAGCGGCTCGTTGCAGCGCAGGACGATGAGGTCGGGGTGGATGCCCATGCCCTGCAGCTCCTTCACGGAGTGCTGGGTCGGCTTCGACTTGTGCTCACCGCTGCCGTGAAGATAGGGAACGAGGGTGACGTGGATGAAAAGGCTGTTGCCCCTGCCCTGCTCAAGCCCCACCTGGCGTATCGCCTCAAGAAACGGCTGGCTCTCGATATCGCCCGTTGTGCCGCCTATCTCGGTTATGACGACGTCGGCTCCCGTCTTTTTGCCGACGGCGTAGATAAACTCCTTTATCTCGTTCGTAACGTGCGGTATCACCTGCACCGTCTCACCCAGGTATTCGCCGCGTCTCTCCTTATTGAGCACGTTCCAGTAGACCTTGCCCGTCGTCAGGTTGGAGTATTTATTGAGGTCTTCGTCGATGAACCTCTCGTAGTGACCGAGGTCGAGATCTGTCTCCGCCCCGTCCTCAGTAACGTAGACCTCGCCGTGCTGGTACGGGCTCATCGTTCCCGGATCCACGTTTATGTAAGGGTCGAGTTTCTGCGCCGCGACCTTGAGCCCCCTCGCCTTCAGAAGCCTTCCGAGAGAGGCTGCCGTTATTCCCTTTCCAAGTCCGGAGACTACCCCTCCGGTGACGAAAATATATTTGCTCATAGCAATCCCTCCAAATAAAAAAAAGACAACAGCGCGCAGAAATCCCACTGCGAGACGCCGTTGTCTCTCAACCAGTTAAGTTTACCCCCATATGTCGAAAAAGTCAATCACAATCTGAAAAAATATCAAAAAACCACTTGCGGTATTACCGCCCCGGCACTAAAATAGCATAAAAAATATCGAAAGGAACGAGCGACAATGAACTACACCCCGGAAGAGATAATAGATTACGTGGCGGAGGAGGACGTAAAATTCATCCGCCTTGCCTTCTGCGATATAAACGGAATACAGAAAAACGTCGCCATAACTCCCTCGGAGCTTATATCCGCCCTAAAATACGGAGTTTGCGTGAACGCGGACGGGATAGACGGATTACATGGCGATATAGTTCTGAGGCCGGACGCCTCAACGCTCGCCGAGCTCCCGTGGCGCCCGCAGCACGGCAGAGTCGTCCACTTCTTCTGCGACGTTTTTGATACCGACGGGACTCCCGTCGCCTCGGACCCGAGATTTATGCTGAAAAGCGCGGGAAAGACCGCCGAGGCGAGCCTTGACCAGACCTTCTATCTTTTGAAGCTCAACGAGACGGGCGAGCCGACCGGCGTACCTCACGACGGGGCGGGCTATCTCGACATCGCCCCCGCCGACAAGGGCGAAAACGTCCGCCGCGAGATCTGCCTGACCCTTGAGCGTATGGGTATCCGCCCCCTCGGCTCACACCATGAGCGCGGCCCGGGGCAGCACACCGTTCTCTGCGCCCCGGCTGACGCTCTCAGGGCGGCGGACAACGCCGTGACCTTCCGAGCAGTCGTAAGAACTATCGCCGCCCAGTACGGGCTCTTCGCCGATTTTTCGCCCGAGCCCGTTCCCGGTGGGACGAAAAACTCCCTTCTTCTCACTGTAAACGGAGTGAAATCTTCCGTTTCCGAGACGGGTATTAACCCCTATAAGCTCATTCTCGAAAGCCTTTGAGGGGGGGTGACCCGCTTGGTATTCCAGCCGAAAACCTACAGTGTGCTGCTGGTCTCCTCCTCCCGCAAATTTGCCGAGGTCACGAAGGAGCTGCTTCCGGTCACGGACTACTGGCCGGTGCGCTCGGCGGGGAGCGAGGCGGAGGCGCGGCGGCTTATGCTTGAAAACGAATATGATATCGCGATAATAAATTCGCCGCTATCAGACGACAGCGGCTTTTCCCTCGCCGAGGATATCTCGTCGGGCAGCGATACCGCCGTCCTGCTCCTCGCCCCGGCTGAGGTATATGAGGATATTTATTTCAAGCTACTGCCCTCCGGCGTCGTCACCGCCCCAAAGCCAACGAGCCAGCGCCTCATCTCTTATTCGCTCCGGGTGCTCGCCGCCATGCGCGAGAGACTGAGGAAAAAGGCGGAGGGCCGCCGCTCAGTTGAGGAGAAGATAGAGGAGATCCGCCTCGTGAACAGGGCAAAGTGGGCGCTTATCGAAAAGCGCGGGATGAGCGAGGATGAAGCGCACCGATATATAGAAAGGCTTGCGATGGAAAAACGCATATCCAAAAAAACCGCAGCCAAAACGATAACTGAAGAGCTTGCGCTGTTTTATTAAATTTACTTTTTCATCTCGTCGAGCGTGGGCATTGCGGGAATGGCTCCGTGCCTGCTCGTGGTTATGCCCGCGGCTTTGTTTGAAAATTCGGTTATTGCCCTAAGCTTTTCCTCGGTGAGCTCGTCGAGACTATCAAGTTTCGCTATCTGAGAGAGAGCGGCGCCGAAGAAGGTATCTCCCGCTCCGTTCGTGTCCGCGACCTTGACAGGCGGGGTGGGGCAGGAGCCCGTGATATCGCCGAAGCGGAAGAAAGCCCCGTCCGGCCCGAGAGTTACGAATATGAGCTTTATGCCCATTTCGGAGAGCATCTTAGTTCCCTCCGCCGGATCCTCAACTCCCGTAAGGAGCGGCAGCTCGTTATCTGAGACCTTCAGTATATCGACGAGGC
>ONTN01000088.1 GCA_900320765.1 uncultured Eubacteriales bacterium | reverse complement strand
CCGCCTTAACGCTGAGGCTGTCGCCCTCTCCTGATGCGATGCGCTTATCGGCCTTGCGGCAGATGGCGTTGAGCTCGCGCTCAAGGAGCCTTACGCCGGATTCCCTCGTATAGCCCGATATTATCTCTCTTATCGCGCCGTCGCTTATCTTGAGAGTCTTCTGATCGAGGCCGTGCTTCTTCCTTGCCTTCGGGAGCAGATGGCGCTTCGCTATCATCAGCTTCTCCTCGTCGGTATAGCTCGTAAGCTCGATGACCTCCATTCTGTCAAGGAGGGGGCGCGGTATGGTCGAGGTCGTGTTCGCCGTAGTTATGAAGAGCACGTTCGAAAGGTCAAACGGCACCTCGAGGAAATGGTCTCTGAACGTGGCGTTCTCAACAGGGTCAAGAGCCTCTAAAAGAGCAGAGGCGGGGTCTCCGTGATAGTCCGAGCTGAGCTTATCTATCTCGTCAAGCAGCAGCAGCGGATTATTTGAGCCGGACTGGGTAATAGCCGTCATTATCCTTCCCGGCATAGCGCCGATATAGGTCTTTCTGTGACCCCTTATCTCAGCCTCGTCGCGAATCCCGCCGAGGCTCATTCTCGCGAGCTTGCGGTTCGTCGCGTGGGCTATGCTCATCGCTATGCTTGTCTTGCCGACGCCCGGAGGGCCTACGAAGCAAAGGATAGCGCCCTTTACGTCCGGCGCTACCTGCCTTACGGCGAGGTATTCGAGTATCCTCTCCTTGACCTTCTCGAGCCCGTAATGCTCCTTATCGAGTATGCGCTTTGCCGCCTCCACGTCGGCTCTCTCCTTTGTGGAAGAATGCCACGGCAGGGCGAGCACGGCGTCGAGATAGCTTCTTATCACCGAGGCCTCGGCGGAGCCGAAGGGCTGCTTCTGCAGCCTGTCAACCTCTTTATTAAGCTTATCCTCGGTCTCCTTTGGGAGCCTTGCCGCCGCTATCTTCTCCCTGTATTCCGATATCTCCGGGTCCTCGCCCTCGCCGAGCTCTGTCCGGATAAGGTTAAGCTGCTCGCGCAGGACGTTATCGCGGTGGATCGAAGATATCCTGTCACGCAGCTTATCGTTTATATCCCGCTCGATCCTCAGCACCTCAAGCTCCTCGGTTATGAAGTCGCAGAGCCGGGTAAGTCTCTCCTCGGGATCGACGGTCTCAAGTATCTCCTGCTTTTTCGCCGCGGCCATCCCGACGTTCTGCGCGATATAATCCGCGGTGTACTCCGGGTCGTCCCTCAGCGTCAGGTTTATAAACACCTCCGGCACTCCCGTGCCTATCTCCTCGGTGTACTCGTCGAAGAGCGTTATGGCGTTGCGCATAAGCGCCTCCGCCCTTCTCGTCCTTCCGCGCTCCGGCATCTCGATCTCAGAGACGAGGGCCTCGGTATATTTTTTCCCGGGCAGAAAGGCCTCAAGCTTAGCTCTCGCCTTGCCCTCGACCATTATCCTAAGCCCGCTCTCTCCGTTCTTAACGTACTGGCGGAGCGTACAGATAACGCCGATATCGTAAATATCCCCGGCAGTGGGCTTTTCCTTGAAAACGTCCCTCTGCGCGGCTACGAAAATACGCATATCAGCCTTTGCCGCCGCCAAAACGGCGTTTACCGACTGCTTTCTCTCGATATCGAAGCTTATGACTGTCTCCGGAAACACCGATAAGCCCCTCAGCGCGAGGAGTGGAAGCTTTATGATCTCGCCGGATACGGCGCTTATTCTCTCATTTTCGTTCATAATTTCACTCATTTCAGTCGCTCTAAAAAAACCGCAAACGGCGGGGGCAAGCCCCCGCCCGATCAATCGGTATTATTACAGGTTTAAGGCAAGATCCGGGTCGATGCGCGGCTTCGGACGGCGGACGAGCTTCGGTCCGGTGCCCTCCCTTACGGAGGCCTCCGTGATTATGACCTTCTCGATCCTGTCCTGTGACGGCACGTCGTACATAACGTCCGTCATAATGCTCTCGACCACGCTTCTCAGTCCTCTTGCCCCTATGTCGAGCTCGATAGCCCTGTCGGCTATCGCCTCGAGAGCCCCTTCCTCAAACTCAAGAGTCACTCCGTCGTACTTCATCAGAGCCTTATACTGCTTCGTAATAGCGTTCTTCGGCTCCTTGAGGATACGGACGAGATCGTCGCGAGTGAGCTGCTTCATCGGGACTATCACGGGCATACGCCCGATGAGCTCGGGTATTATCCCGAACTTCTGAAGATCGTGCGAGCGGACGCTGAGCATTATCTCGCCCGCCGCGCGCTCGCGCTTCGACTTGATATCGGCGCCGAAGCCCATGCTCTTTTTATCGAGGCGCTGCTCGATTATCTTCTCGATCCCGTCGAAGGCTCCGCCGCAGATGAAGAGGATATTCTTGGTATTCACCTGAATGAACTCCTGCTGCGGGTGCTTCCTTCCGCCGAGCGGTGGAACGCCGGCCACGGTGCCCTCAAGTATTTTGAGGAGAGCCTGCTGAACTCCCTCGCCGGAAACGTCGCGGGTTATAGAGGTATTCTCGCTCTTGCGGGCGATCTTATCCAGCTCGTCGATATAGATTATACCGTGCTCCGCGAGCGGAACGTTGAAGTCGGCAGCCTGAAGAAGGCGGAGAAGGATGTTCTCCACGTCGTCGCCGACGTAGCCCGCCTCGGTAAGAGTGGTGGCGTCGGCTATAGCGAAGGGCACCTTCAAGAGCTTTGCGAGGGTCTGAGCAAAGAGCGTTTTGCCCGAGCCCGTCGGTCCGATAAGAAGCACGTTCGACTTCTGAAGCTCGGTATCTCCCTGATCCTCGGCAAGGATACGCTTATAGTGGTTATAGACAGCCACGGATATGGCCTTCTTCGCCTCATCCTGACCGATGATATACTCGTCGAGATATTCCTTTATCTCGCGGGGCTTCGGGATCTCCTGAAAGGGCAGGTCGCCCTCGTACTGCTCGACCGTGTATTCCGGCTCCTCGTAATCGAAGCCCATTATCTCGCCGCACAGCTTTACGCATTCATTGCAGATAAAGGCGTCAAGCCCGCGAACAATGCGGTCGACCTCGTCCTCTCTTTTGCCGCAGAAGCTGCAGCGGATAAGCTTTTCGTCGTTCTTTGCCATTTAGCCCCAGATACCTTTCAAATAATTGCTCAGCGCCTTGTTATTACCTTATCGATGATACCGAACTCAACTGCCTCTTCGGCGGACATAAAGTTGTCTCTCTCCGTTGCGGCGCGGACGGTGTCTATATCCTTCCCCGTGTTTTCCGCGAGGATTCGGTTGAGGTTTTCCTTGATTCTGAGGATATTCTCAGCGTGGATGCGGATATCGGTCGCCTGACCCTGGAAGCCGCCGGAGGGCTGGTGTATCATTATCTCCGAGTTGGGAAGAGCTATTCTCTTCCCCTTCGCCCCGGCAGCAAGCAAAAAAGCGCCCATACTGGCCGCGAGTCCGACGCAGATCGTGGATACGTCGGGCTTTATATACTGCATCGTGTCGTAGATCGCCATTCCGGCTGTGACGGAGCCGCCCGGGGAGTTTATATAGAACTGGATATCCTTATCCGGATCCTGCGCCTCAAGATAGAGGAGCTGGGCGACTACGAGGCTTGCGGTGGTATCGTTTACCTCTTCGCCGAGGAATATAATCCTGTCGTTAAGAAGACGGGAATATATATCATAGCTGCGCTCGCCGCGGCTCGTCTGCTCCACAACGTATGGTACTAATGCCATTTTTCGGTCCTCCTGTTTAAGTTGTACTTATACTGATGATTGCCAATAGGAGGCATTTCTATTCCGGATCAGTTCTCAGATTCGGTACCGACGGCGCTTCCGTAGACGAATTCCTTCGCGGCGTCGATCTGAAGTCCGGTCTTGACCGCGTCGGGGAGAACGGCGCGCTTGATATCCTCAAGCTTCATGCCGTACTCATCGGCGAGGCGCTGATACTCAGCCTCGACCTTCTCGTCGGAGATCTCGAACTTCTCCTCCTTGGCAATGTACTCGAATGCGAGGTCTGCCTTTATCTCTTTCTCTGCGGTGGGACGAAGCTCGGTGCGGAGCCCGGACTCCTCCATGCCCATCATCTTGAGATACTGCTCATAATCCATGCCCTGGGCGCGGATATTGTACTTGAAGTTGTCGATCATATTCTGAACCTGATCGTCGATCATAGCGTCGGGTATCTCGCCCTCGACCTTGTCGACGAGGCGGGAGAGGACGATATTGCGGAAGTCCTCATCCGCTGCCTTTACGCGCTTCTCGGTGAGCTCGGCCTTAAGGCTCGCCTTGTACTCATCGAGGGTGTCGAACTCGGATACGTCCTTCGCAAGCTCATCGTCGAGCTCGGGGAGAAGCTTCTCCTTAACGTTCTTCACGGTCACCTTGAAAACGGCGGGCTTGCCGGCGAGCTCGGGGGCATAGGCCTCGGGGAAGGTTACGTTGACCTCGGTCTCCTCGCCCGCGCTCTTGCCGATAAGCTGATCCTCAAAGCCGGGGATAAAGGTGCCGCTGCCGAGCTCGAGATCGTAATCCTCGCCTGCGCCGCCCTCAAAGGGCTCGCCGTTCATATAGCCGACGAAATCGATGGTGGCGATATCTCCGGACTTGGCGGGACGCTCGACGGTCTCTACTCTGGCGTTCTGCTCGCGGACTCTCTGGAGCTCGCGGTCGACCTCGGCGTCGGAAACGGTCACGGGGGGCTTCGGAACCTCTATGCCCTTGTAGCCCTCGACCTTGATCTCGGGATATACCGCAACGCGGAATTTGAGGGTAAGGCTCTTATCCTCGCCGATCTTTATATCGATAACAGCGGGCTGACCTACTACGGAGAGGCCGTTCTCCTTGATTCCGGCGTCGAGAGCGTCGGGATATATCTCCTCAACGGCGTCGTCATAGAATACGCCCGTGCCGTACATAGCCTCGATCATCTTCCTGGGCGCCTTGCCCTTGCGGAAGCCGGGCATATTTATTCTGCCCCTGTTCTTTAAGTAAGCCTTGTTTACTGCCGCCTCGAACTCCTCGGGTGTCGTCTCAACGGTAAACTCAGCCGTGCTCTTCTCTTTCTTTTCAAAGTCCTTTACTGTCACTTTGGATCTCCTCCTGTACTTTTGTAGACATACTTGGGTATTTTAGCATAGAATCTCAGAATTGTAAATGATTTTACACTTTTTTTAAATAATTTCAGGCAGCTCTTAGATTATTCTTACCGGCTTGAAGCCGACGTGGTCGGCGCTAATAAGCCTGTAGCTCACTCCGTCGGCCTCTCCCTCGAAGGCGAGAAGCCTTCCCGCCCCGTGGATATGCCCGTAGTAGCACTCGCGCACGCCGTACCTGTGCAGCAGCTCCACCATCTCGTAGGAGTAATACTTCCCGTAAAAAGGCGGATAGTGAAGGAAAACGATCTTTCTCTCCGCCTCTCCCGCCGCTTTGAGCGAGGTCTCGAGGCGAATTACCTCGCGAGCCATTATCTTTTTATCCTGATCCGAGGCGTTCTCCCTCGGGCAGAACCAGCCTCTCGTTCCGCAGATGGCCGTCTCCCCGTAGAAAAAGCAGTTGTTGTTCAGTATCTCGATTGAGTCAAGCCCGTTCTCGCGGAAAAAGCTCATAGCCTTTGAGGCGGTAGACCACCAGAAGTCGTGATTCCCCTTAAGGATTATCTTTTCCCCGGGAAGCTCGTGGATAAATCTGAAGTCCTCAAGGCAGTCATTAAGGCTCATTCCCCAGGTCAGATCCCCCGCGATAACGGTGGTATCGTCCTGCGCGACAGCTTTGAAGCTCTCCCTCAGCTTTTCGGCGTGGTTTTCCCACTCAGCGCCGAAAACGTCCATCGGCTTATCCGCGCCGAAGGAGAGGTGAAGGTCGCCGATAGTATAGAGCATATGTCCTCCCGATGAATAAAAGTCCCTCGTCAGCTCAAAAAAGCCTTCACCGTGTCAAAAAGCTCGGTCTTTTTGGCGCAGAAGGTAAATCTCGCCTTTCTTCCCGCAAGGTCGGCAAGCGGGCGGGGCG
>ONTN01000035.1 GCA_900320765.1 uncultured Eubacteriales bacterium | reverse complement strand
CGGCTGAGACCTTCGTTGAGATGGAGTCTGACGAGCAGGAGCTCCTTATCCGCAGCTTTTCCGACGCGGAGCTGAAGGAGGTCGTCGACGAGCTCTACGTTGACGACGCCGTCGATATCGTTGAGGAAATGCCCGCAAACGTGGTCAAGCGCATACTGAAGCAGGCTGACCCCGATATGCGCAAGATGATAAACGAGATACTGAAATACCCGGACGACTCCGCCGGAAGCATAATGACGACGGAGTACGTCGAGCTAAAGCCCGATCTGACCGCCGAGGACGCGATAAAGCGCATAAGGCGTACAGGTATAGATAAAGAGACGATCTACACCTGCTACGTTACGGACGCCAACAGGAAGCTTATCGGCGCCCTTACGCTTAAGGACATCCTTCTTGCCGAGGATGATACTCTGATCGGCGACATCATGCATGAGGACATCGTGTCCGTCACCACGCTGGACGACCAGGAGGAGGCGGCGAAGAGCCTTTCGAAGTACGACCTTAACGCGATCCCCGTCGTCGATAAAGAGGGGCGCCTCGTCGGTATAATCACCGTCGACGACGCTATCGACGTTATTGAGGAAGAGACGACCGAGGACATCGAGAAGATGGCGGCTATTACGCCTACCGACAAGCCGTACCTCAAGCTCTCCCCCTTTGATATCTGGAAGAGCCGTATTCCATGGCTGATGCTCCTGATGGTGTCGGCCACCTTTACCGGAATGATAATCTCGGGCTTTGAGGACGCTCTCGCGACTACCGTCGTTCTGACCGCCTTCATCCCGATGCTGATGGATACCGGAGGAAACTCCGGCTCTCAGGCTTCCGTTACGGTTATCCGCTCCCTATCCATCGGAGATATCGAGTGGGCGGACATCGGCAGCGTGCTCTGGAAAGAGCTCAGGGTCTCCCTTATGTGCGCCGCCACTCTCGGAGTTGTCGTTTTCGGAAAGCTGCAGCTTGTTGACCGCTTGCTTCTCGATAATCCCGCCGTTACCGTCTCCGTCTCAATAGTCGTTGCGATAACGCTGATGATTACCATCGTCGCGGCAAAGCTCGTCGGCTGTTCCCTGCCTATGCTGGCGAAGAAGTTAGGCTTCGACCCGGCCGTAATGGCGAGCCCGTTTATAACCACGATAGTCGACGCGCTGAGCCTTCTTATCTATTTCGCGATAGCGAAGGCAGTCCTTCACATTTAAAGAAAAAGATAAAAACCACATAGGGGGTGGGGCATAGTGAAAAAGGCCGTTATCACGGGACTGGCAATATGCCTTGCCCTTTTTTTATGCTGCTGCGCTGTCGACGAGCCTATGGAGCCGGAGCACGCGCCTATAGCCGGGCTGAGCGATATTTCCGGCACTGAATACGAGAGTGAGATATTATACTGGTTTGACAGGGGCGTTATCACGGGGTACCCGGACGGGACATTCTTGCCCGACCGCCCGATAACGAGGTCAGAGGCCGCAAAGCTTATATGCTCGGTCTCCGGCTTGAGTCTCAAAAGCGAGATACTAATCGCGGACGTGAGCCACGATTCATGGTGCTACGACGCCGCAGCCGCCTCAACAGTTCACGGGATAATGAAGCTATACGGCGACGGGACATTTCAGCCGCACCGCACCATCACACGCCAGGAGGCGATGGTCATCCTCTGCCGCGCCAGTGGTATTTCAAGCGACTCCCCCGAGCCCGCTCTCGAAAGCATAGAAGACGCCGAGGATATCAAGTCCTGGGCGCGGGAATCCGTCGCCGCCCTTCTTGAGCGGTCTATAATCTCGCCCGACGCTGCCGGTCGCGTCCGCCCAACCGGCGCGATGAGCCGGGGTGAGTTTGCCGCCATACTTGCGCGGATCGACGAAACGCTCGAGTGGGCTTCACCATCGGCCGTTTTCGATGCGTCTTACGTCAGCTGGATATCGGACGCCGATCCGGGCGCAGCGGTCAAGCCTCAGGCTGTAGCCGGAGAATACTGGCTATTCCTCCCCTCCTCCGCCGACCGGCACTCAACAAGCCTTGTCATATCGGATATTCTTTCAGACGCAGAGATTACGTTTTCTGGAAATAAGGCTTCCTCAAGCTCTATGCCCTTTGACGTTACTGAGCTTGCAGACCCGGAAAACAGCGGGGAATACGTTATAACCGTCTCCGTCTCCGACGGCTCCTCGAGCGTCAGCCTTGACTACAGGCTGCTGTTCTCTGAGAGGGTCAGCTCCGTTTTCTTATCGAGCTCGGAGCCTGATACGGCGGGGCGCAGCTTCGTTGAGCTCGGCAAGGAAAACGCCGTCACGGGCTATATGACGATGCTCTCTTCCGACGGCGCCGTCATTTACAGCGGCGGTCTTACGCAGATCAGGCTGCGCGGCAATTCCACGACCTACTATCCGAAGAAATCCTATCAGATCAAGCTTGAGAAGAAGGCAGACCTTCTTGAGATGAGCCAGCGTAGCAAGACCTGGACCCTTTTAGCTCAGTATGCCGATGCGACCCTTATCCGCGATAAGCTGTGCAAGGATCTCGCCGCCGACCTCGGGATCTACGGAAATCCCGACGCGGGCTGGGTGGATCTATATTACGACGGGGCCTATCGCGGGACCTACGAGCTCAGCGAAAAAGTCAAGGTCGATCCGAACGTGCTGTCTATTCCCAATCTCGAAAAGGAGTACGAGAGGGTAAACGAGGACTACGCTAAAACTGGAGCCCCCGTTGACAGCGTCAATAAATACGGTACCGAGCTTCACTTTACAGAAGGCGTCATCGATCCCCCGGATATCACGTCCGGCTTCCTCCTTGAGGAAAATCACTACAAGGGCGACGAAGTATGCTGGTTCAAGACCACGCGCGGCCGCGCCGTAAACGTAAAGAGCCCCGAGAAGGTCTCCGAGGCCGCGATGATATACATAAGCGAGCTTTATCAGGAGCTTGAGGACGCGGCTTACGCCCAGGACAGCGCCGGAAGGTATACCGGAGTTAATCCCGCCACCGGAAAGGATTACTCAGAATACGTCGACGTCGACAGTCTCGCCCGTATGTACCTTATCTACTATTTCAGCAACAATCAGGACGCCTACGTTCAGTCGACTTTTTACTTCCTGTACGCCGGCAAGCTGTACGCGGGCCCGATGTGGGACAGCGATCAGAGCTTCGGGATCGGCTGGACCGAGCCCACTCTCCCCTCGGACGAGCTGCGTTTCGATCACATCGTCGGCGGGCTCGTAAACGTTCCGAGCTTCAGAGAGACGGTCAAAAGCATTTACGAATCAGAGTTCCGCTCTCTCGCCCTCGCCTATGCAAACGAGCGGCTTTGGGAATACGCCGACCTTATATCCGGCACAGAGCGATCGAACCACGTAGTGTGGCCGAAATACTTCACCGTTTCCGGGGTTAAGAGCGTTTTTCCGGATGGCAGCGTTTATACGGACGCCGTGAGCTATGCGTCTGACTGGATGAAGGAGCGCATAAGCTATATGGACGCCAAATTGGCCGACTGGTAACAAAAAATCTTGACAATGCCCCATAAGGGTGATAAAATTATCTCTGCCGTTATCCGGCAGATACGCGCGAGTGGTGGAATTGGCAGACTCGCTAGATTCAGGTTCTAGTGCTCACTCCGGGCGTGCGGGTTCAAGTCCCGCCTCGCGCACCAGCAAAAAAGCGTCTTTTGTCTATCGGACAAAAGACGCTTTTTTGAATGATGTGTTCCGCTTGCGCGGAACGTGATGTTTGCTTCGCAAGTGCTGCGCCCTTCGAGCGTGATGTGTGCCTTCGGCACGTGAGGGGCAAACATCGCATCATTGATCGCGCAGCGATCTGCATCATTTCGGCGTCAGCCGATATATCATTAGGCGCAAAGCGCCGACATCATTGAAAAATTTACGTCTCTTTTGTCTACGATGGCAAAAGAGGCTTTTTTGTTGCCTTAACAGGCACTGTTTGGTATAATCATATTAGAAAGTCGCCAGTTTCTGTGAGGAGGTTAAAACCGTGTTAGTAAACATATTGATCTTTTTAGTCAGTATTATCCCTTCTGTTCTAATCATTATTTGGCTGAATAACCGCAGAAAAGGCGATCTTCTATACAGAAAAAGCTGTAAGTCCGCGCTTCTCAGGGGCATAATCAGCGTATTGCCGATCATAGGAGTCTCGGGTTTATTCTTCATTATAACTACAATACTGAGGGCAACTGTCCTGCGCGAGGCTAACGTTCTTATTTACCAGGCGATATATAAGTTTATCGTCCTTGCGTTTGCGGAAGAGCTTGTAAAATTTCTGGCGCTTCGCCTACTGTTAAAAAAGAAGATAAATCCATATTCCTGGGTGGATGTTGCAGCATATATGGTAATCATCGGCACAACGTTTGGGCTTTTAGAGGATATTCCTTACGCCATTGACTCCAGCCCCATTGTCATGCTGGTGCGGGGATTTACAATGGGTCACGTAGGCTATGCCTTCATCATGGGCTGGTTTTACGGAAAAAGGCTATATACCGGAAAGAAGCGTTTTGGTGTAATTTCTCTCCTGCTGCCGTTCCTGCTGCATGGCATTTACGATTTCTCCTTGACGCCCGAGCTGATAGCGGTAAATGATAATTTAGCTGTTATCGGCGTGACGATGGCGATTGTTGACCTTGTGTTGCTCGCTCTGATGATCCGCTTCTTTAAGCGCTCGCGGAAAAAAGAGTTTTATAATGAGCCGATTAAGTTAGATCAGCCTGCACGTTCTTATGAAGAGCGCAAGTAAAAGCTTTCTCAAAGCAAAAAATATTTGATAGGAGGCAAGGACCGTATGAGCAAGGAGCTTTCCTCGCTGCAGCAGAAAACGCTTGACTCTCTTACGAGAGTTGACGGCAATATATGGATGATGGAATACTCCAGCCCATATGGGCTGGATGCCCTGCTTGCGGCAGGTAAAACCTCTCTTTTTGGCGCGGTTTCCTTTCTTCAAAAAGAGGTAAAGCTTCCGCATCTTACGCCGGATCCAACCCACGGCGGCTTTGCCTGCTCCTCATTTAACGCGAAAACGCCAGCTGGCGGCTGCATATTCGGGCGAAATTTCGATTTTAAGGCTGCGCCTTGCACCGTGGTATGGACACATCCGGAAAATGGCTACCGCAGTATGGCGGTTGCGGACAATACCTTTTTCCTTTACGGTTTAAAGCACGCGCGGCTTGAACGGGCGAAAACACCGCTGCGGGTGATGGCTGCGCCTTATGCCTCAATGGACGGCGTCAATGAACAGGGACTGGCCTGCGCCATATTGGAGATCAAGGCGAAGCCGACAAGGCAGAAGACTGGGAAAACGCCTATCACGCCCACGGTCGCTCTGCGCGCCATACTCGATAATTGCGCTAATACGGAGGAGGCGGTCGAGCTGATCCGCCGGTACGATATGCGAGACCTTTTGGGCGTGAATTATCATTATCATATTACGGACGCCGCAGGCAGCAGCGTACTGATCGAATACGTAGACAACGTGATGCACGTTATTGATCAGTCTTCCCCCGGCGCGCCGCAGGTGCTGACAAATTACTTCCTTACGCCCGGCGGAGATAACCGCCGGGAGATGGGGCGCGACCGCTTTGATAAAATCACCGCAGCGCTTGAAAAATCAGGCGGGATAATGACGGAGGCCGACGCCATGAGGCTGCTCTCTGAAAACACGCTGAACTATCATCACAAATGGATGCCGCATATGGTAATCACGCTTTGGAGCAGCGTTTACACGCTTCATGACCGCAGCATGCTTCTGTGCGCCGGTATGGACTACACAAAGGCCTACCGCTTCCGCCTTGACGCACCCTGCCAGGCGGAGCGGTGCTGAACAGGCGGATACGGAATTGTCACTCATATTGACTTTTTCATCGAAGTATTGTAAAATTTCATCAGATGCAAGCGTGTTTATTAGCCGTTCTGGGAATTGGACCCAGGCGCTTAACAGATCACTTGCTTCTTTTTTAGTCACCGTTCGGCAGGTTGTTGGGGAATCGGACCCCAGGGATTTGCCGTTCGGTGGCTTTTCCATTACTTGGCGCTTAAAAGCTCTCACCTTTTTCCCTGAACGCTTGATAAATCATATCTCGCGCGATATTATTAGAGATAATAAGTCGCACGCGATATTTTTTATTTGAGGTGCTTTTAAATGGACGACAGATATTCTGTTCTAAGGCTTAAAAATCAGCTTTGCTTCCCTCTTTACGCTGTATCGAACCTGATAATAAGAAAATACAAGCCTCTTCTCAACGAGCTTGACCTCACCTATACTCAGTATATCGTTATGATGGTGCTTTGGGAGGAGAAGCAGGTCAACGAAAAGTTCCTTTGCGAAAGTCTTTGCCTAAAGTCAAACACCTTGACCCCGCTTTTAAAGAAGCTGGAGGAAAAGGGATATATCACAAAGCGAAAAGACAAAAGCGACGAGCGTAATCTTTTGATAACCCCCACGGAGGAGGGCGAAAAGCTTCAGGACAGGGCGCTGTACATTCCGGAGGCGATCGCCCGCGAATCTCACATTAATGAGGACGAGGCGGCGATCATTTATCAGATTTTATATAAAATACTAAACGCGGAAAAAGCGTTGAATAGATAAAAAAGGAGGATTATTAAAATGGCAACGGTATATGATTTTACGGTAAAAGACAGGAAGGGCGGCAACGTCTCTCTTTCGGACTACAGGGGCAAGGTGCTGCTCATCGTTAACACGGCGACGGGATGCGGGTTTACGCCCCATTACGAGCCGCTGGAGGCTATATACAGGGATCTTCGCGGCAAGGGCTTTGAGATCCTCGATTTCCCCTGCAATCAGTTTGCCAATCAGGCGCCGGGCTCTGAGGACGAGATACACGAGTTCTGCACGCTGAAGTTCGGGACGGAGTTTCCTCAGTTTGCGAAGATCGACGTTAACGGCGAGAATGCCGATCCCCTTTTCGCATTCCTTGCGTCCGAAAAGCCCTTTGAAAGCTTCGGAAACGGACTAAAAAACGCTTTTTTGAAGAAATTTGCCGACGCAAACAACAAAAAGTTCGGCGACAAGGCGTATATCAAATGGAATTTTACAAAGTTTCTCATTGACCGCGAGGGCAAGGTCAAAGCCCGCTTTGAGCCCTCCGTCGATATGGACGAGGTCAGAAAAGCGGTCGAAATCGAGCTCGGATAAATCGAATCAATGCAGGCAAGTGATATGATTGCCTTAATAGAAAAAATGCACGGTCAAAGAGCGGCGCGAGGTTAAGAAGCGTAGATTGTGTATTGACGTCCGGCTCTTTGCATCGTAAAATAAAAATAGAGGTATCTGTTCCCTTTCTGTGGGTGCTCGGCGACGAGTATGCCGCTTGCGGTGCAGATACCTCTTTTTTGTTTTATTCAGTATTTCAATTCGTTCCGGTCAGCGCCGTGCCGTTTACGTAGAGAGTATAGCCGTTTGAGATAATCGATGATGCGCTTCCCGAAAACCCGGTTATATAGCTGTCGGCCGTAAGCGTCCAGATGCTCGTGCTGTCGAGAGTCACGGATACTGAGCCGACTTCAGTTGATACCGTAGCGCCGTTTGCGTTCGTAATGCTGCCGCCAATATATCCGGTAAACGCACTGCCGTCGGTCAAATTCATCGTAAGCGTGGAATTATCGCCCACAAGGATGGCGCCGTTCAGCGTCTGCTTCTCTGCATTGAGCGTGGCGACGTTGGCGCCGCCGCTCCAGCCGTCGTCGCATACGGAGAGCAGCACGTTGGCGCTGTCCTCGTTCGTTATCTTAACATCGGAAAGAGTGATTATCGCGCTCGTATTCGTAACGTGGAAGACATGGCCGTTCTTGCTCGTGAGTGAGCCGCCCGTCATCGTGAACGCCGAAGTACCGCTGTCGGCGTCGCCGGACATTGACTGGTAGATCATTATCGTATCATAGAAGGTTGCGTTTCCGTTGCATTTTGTGTTGTTCGCGGTCAGGTCGCAGTTATTGAGGACGATGGAGTTCAGTCCCTCGATGCAGACGCCCTCGGACAGGTTTGAGACCAAGGTGGCGTTTGACACGGTAATATCCGCCGTGGAATAGATCGCGGGCGAGCCGAGCCCGTTTGAGGTGTAAGTTCCTCCGTCTACTGTAACCGTTCCGCCTCCCCTGTCTGTGCGAATCGCCGCGGAGGACTGCCCGCTCGTTGTCACGGTAAGGTTATACGCCTTTGTAACTCCTCCGCCGGTAGTCATAATTCCGCCCGATCCCGAGCCTGTGGTCGTGATTACGGTATCGGTTATCACGACTGTGGTCCCGTCGCCTGCCGCTCCGTTCTGACCTCCGTTTCCGCCGTAGGAGAAAACGCCGTTGGCTCCCGCAGCGTCAGAAGTGACAGTACCGCCCGTAATCGTCGTGGTGCTTCCGCCCATAACGAGGAGGGCGGCGTTCTGCCCGTAGAAATTGCAGTTATCCCCGCCGTCAGAATCGCCGGATTTCGTGACCGTGGGATTTGAAATCGTCACGGCGTCCGAGGTGTTTATCATAAGGGCGCTCTCATCCACCGTTGTGGACGCGTAAGCCTTTCCGTCCTCTGTGGCTGCGGACGTTATCTCAGTAGCTCCTGCATATACGACCTCTGACGAGCTCCCGCCGGGCGCCCCGCCGGGAGCGTCAGGGGGATTGCCGCCGGGTCCGCCCTGAGCAGAAGTGGTCCCGGACGTGTCTCCGTCGCCGGTCATCGCAGTTCCGTTGCAGGCAGCGAGCGAAAGGATCAGCATAAGGCTTAGCAGGACTGCAAGCGTTTTTCTCATTTTGGTTCCTCCTAAATTGGTTTTTCGCGCGTAAACTCTTTCCGTGGTTATTTTACAGCTCCACCCGCGTTTTGTAAATATCCTGAGCAAAAAAGCATTGTCACACCTCCTCTCCTCGTGCTATAATACCCCCAAATAACGCAATAAAGAGGCAAACGCTATGACTGAAAGGCTTTACTATTCCGACAGCCATTTATATAAATTCACAGCAAAGGCGACCTCCTGCGAGGCAAGGGGCGGCAGCTATTCCGTTACTCTCGACCGCTCAGCCTTCTTTCCCGAGGGGGGCGGTCAGCGCGGAGATACGGGTTTTATCGGCGGCGTCAGTGTCATTGACACGCAGGAATCGGGGGGCGAGGTATTCCACATTACCAAATCGCCCTTAGCCGTCGGCGAAAGCTTTGACTGCGAGCTTGACTGGGATACTCGCTTTTCGCGTATGCAGTCGCACTCAGGCGAGCACGTCGTCTCCGGTATCGTCCACAATCTCTACGGCTTTGATAACGTGGGCTTTCATATGGGAGCGGACGGGATGATCGTAGACTTTTCCGGTTTTCTCACCGACGATGAGATACGCGATATCGAGCTTCGCGCAAACCGCGTTATTTGGGAAAACCGCCGCGTGACGGCCTCCTTCCCCGATCCCGGCGAGCTTAAGAATATGGAATACCGATCCAAGCTGGAGCTTACTGAAAACGTTAGGATAGTTGAAATCGAAGGCGTAGACCTCTGCGCCTGCTGCGCACCGCACGTTTCCTTTACCGGGGAGATCGGGCTTATTCGCATTCTCGAGTCCATTCGCAGGAAGGACGGAGTACGCATAAGGATGCTCGCGGGTCGTGACGCCTATCTTGACGCATCGGCGCGGTGCCTTGAGCTCGGCAGGGTCTCCTCCCTGCTCTCCGCGAAGGCCGAAGGGGCATACGACGCTGTATCGCGTCTTATGAGGCAGAGGGACGAGCTTAGCTACAGGCTCGGCGGCTTTAAGCGGAAGGAGATTGCGGACTTCGCCGCGGCCCTCAGCCCGACGGACGGAACTATTCTTCTATTCCGCCCGGACTATGATCCGGACGAGCTTCGGCTCCTGATAAACGCCGTTTTGCCGAAATGCGGCGGAATGGTCTGCGGCTTTACCGGAAGCGACGCGGATGGCTATAAATACATAATTGCAAAGAGCGGCGGCGATCTTCGCGCAAAAGCGAAGTAGCTTCTCCGCAACCGAGGATGAAATCAGAAAGGTCTTGAGCTGAATGAAAATAACGGATCAGTATAAAAAGGGGCTCTGTCCCATATCCTTTGAAATTTTTCCGCCGAAGGGCGAGCTGCACCCTGAGGAAGCGCGTCTCGTCCTCTCGGGGCTCAAGGAGCTGTCCCCCGCGTATATAAGCGTGACCTGCTCAGCGGGCGGCACGGGTGGCTCGAGCCGGAAGACCGCCGAGCTCTCGGGAATAGTTCAGAATGAGTTCGGCATTACCGCCGCCGCTCATATCACCGGGATAAACGCGAAAAAGTGCGAGGTGGACGCGGCGATCACAGATATTAAAGCGCACGGGATCACCAATATTCTCGCTCTCCGCGGCGACAGGATCGATGGCGCGGAGCCCGGTGATTTCCGTTACGGCGCCGAGCTAATCTCATACCTTCGGAAAAGCCCGGAGGCCGCCGGGCTTACGATAGGCGCTGGCTGCTACCCCGAGGGGCATGTTGACTGCGAGAGCTTCGATAAAGACCTCGATCACCTGAAGGAAAAGGCGGACGCGGGAGCGGAATATTTGATAAGCCAGCTTTTTTTCGAGAACGAGAGCTACTACCGCTTTATTGACAGAGCGAGGGCGAAGGGCATAACGCTTCCGGTTGACGCCGGAATAATGCCCATTATGGGCAAGAGCCAGATAACAAGGATGGTCTTCCTCTGCGGCGCCTCCCTCCCCGCTCCCGTCGTCCGCATACTCGCAAAATATGAAAACGATTCCGAAGCTCTCCGCTCAGCCTGCCTTGACTACGCGGCGGCTCAAATCATCGGACTTATCGAGAGCGGCGCGGCGGACGGGATTCACATCTACTCAATGAACAAGCCCGACGTCGCAAAGGCACTCGTGAGCGAGGTGTGCAATGCTCGGCACTGATTTTGAGCCCGATTTTTCCGAAACTCTGAGATATCTCGGCTACCGTGGGCAGGAGCTCTCGGACGATATGCTCGGCAGGATAAAGGCGATGAGCGAGCTCTGCCAACGGGTCTCGCGCCCTGACTATACATACGGGGTTTTTGAGCTTGACGGCGCGCATCTTATAGGCACCGATCTCACTCTCGAGGGCGAGAGCATAAGGCGTCACCTCGACGGGGCTGAAAAATGCGTTCTTATGGCAGCCACTCTCGGCCACGCCTGCGACCGGGAGGCTCTGCGGCTTGAGGCGAAGAGCCTTGCCGACGCCGTTGCCTTCAACGCTGCCTCCGTCAGCCTTATCGAGGCCGTGTCCGACCGCTGTCAGCGTGAGATCGGCACGCGCTTCAAGGGCGAGGGGCTTCATATTAACGGACGCTTCAGCCCGGGTTACGGCGACCTTCCCCTCTCGACTCAGGCTCCCCTCCTCCGACTTCTGCGAGCAGAGGAGAGGCTCGGCATAACCTTGACCGACAGCTATCTCATGCTGCCGAGAAAGAGCGTTACGGCGGTTATCGGTCTATTCAGGACCGAGAAGACCGGCGAGACGAGAGGCTGCTCGGTCTGCGGTATGCGCGAATTCTGCGAATACAGAAAAGGCGGTGAACGCTGTGGATAACATAATGATATTTGACGGGGCTATGGGAACCCAGCTTCAGGCGCGCGGTCTGAAGCTCGGCGCCCTGCCCGAGCTCATTTGCCTCACGGAGCCGGAGACCGTCGCCGCCGTGCACAGGGCTTATGTTGAGGCGGGAGCGAACGTCGTCACCTCCAACACCTTCGGCGCAAACAGGCGAAAGCTCGGCGGCAAGGCTGAGGTTTCCGAGGTCGTCGGCGCGGCAATAAGGCTTGCAAAGTCCTCGGGCGCCGAAATGGTCGCCCTCGATATAGGGCCTACCGGGGCGCTTATGAAGCCGCTCGGCGCTATGAGTTTTCAGGAGGCCTACGATATTTTCAAAGAGGTCGTTATCGCTGGGCGCGACGCGGATATCATCCTTATTGAGACTATGTCTGATATCCTCGAGGCTAAGGCCGCACTCCTTGCCGCGAAGGAAAATTCAAGCCTTCCAGTCTACGTCACGATGACCTTCGGCGAGGACGGGCGCACTTTCCTCGGCACCGATCCCGAGACTGCCGCCGTCACCCTCCACGCCCTCGGCGCGGACGCCGTGGGAATAAACTGCTCCCTCGGCCCAGCCGAGCTAATCCCCCTCGCGGAGAAAATGCTCAGCGCCGTCCCCTGCCCCATCATCGTTCAGCCTAACGCGGGGCTTCCCGTTATAGAAAACGGCGAGACGCGCTACCCCGTCGGCGCGGAGGAGTTTTCTTCGCTTATGGCAAAGCTCATGGATATGGGCGTCAGCATAGTCGGCGGATGCTGCGGCACAACGCCGGAGCATATTCGCGCTCTTGCCGCCGCCGCAAAAGGCGCAAAGCCCTCCCGCGCTGATTATACTTCACTCTCCCGCTTTACCTCATCGAGGCGCACGGTCACGCTCAGGGACGCGGATATTGCCCTCATCGGCGAGCGCATAAACCCCACGGGCAAGAAAAAGATAAAGGAGGCGCTTCGGAACAGGGATTACGACTACATCGTAAACGAGGCGATAAGTCAAGCCGAGGCGGGCGCCGATCTTCTGGACGTTAACGCCGGGCTTCCCGAGATCGACGAGGCGTCAGTTCTCGAGGAGCTTGTCGGCGAGCTCTCAGCCGTTTCCGATCTGCCGCTGCAGATCGACAGCTCAGACCCCGTTGCCGTCGAGCGGGCGGCGAGGGTTTATCCCGGAAAGCCGATAATAAACTCCGTAAACGGAAAGGAGGAGAGCCTTTCGGCCATCCTCCCGATAGCGAAAAAATACGGAGCCGCCGTCGTCGGCCTAACGCTCGACGAGGACGGCATACCGCCCACGGCCGATGGACGGTACAGGATAGCGGAAAAGATAGTCTCCCGCGCTCTCAGCCTCGGGATAGCGAAAGAGGATATCCTCATCGACTGCCTCGTGCTCACCGTATCCACCGATCAGGCGCTCGCGGGCGAAACGCTCCGCGCCGTACGGCTCGTGAAGGAAGGGCTCAGGGTACGCACGGTGCTCGGCGTATCGAACGTAAGCTTCGGGCTTCCGCAGAGAGAGATACTGAATTCCGGCTTTCTCGCCTCAGCCCTCGCGATGGGGCTCGACCTTCCGATAATGAATCCCCTCTCGACAAGGTATATGGACGTTGTGCGCGCCCACAGGGTGCTCTCCGGTCAGGACAAGGGAGCCGAGGGTTATATCGAGAAGTATTCCGGCGCGTTAAAAACCGTCAGCACAGTTCCCGAAACCGAGCTCTCGATAAAAGATATCGTTCTCTCCGGGCGAAAGCTCGTTATCGAGAGCGCGGTAAAAAAGGCTCTCGCCGATGAGAGCCCGATGGACGTAATAAACCTTCGCCTCATTCCGGCGATAAACGCCGCGGGCGAGCTATTTGAGAACGGAAAGTTCTTTCTCCCCCAGCTTATGGCGAGCGCGGAGACCGTAAAGCTCGGCTTCGACGCCGTGAAGATCGCGGCGGCGAATGGCTCAGTAAGCTCAAAGGGCAGCATTATTCTCGCCACCGTCAAGGGGGATATACACGATATCGGCAAGAATATCGTAAAGCTCCTGCTTAATAACTACGGCTACGAGGTCATCGACCTCGGCCGCGACGTGCCGCCCGAGACGGTCGTCCGCGAGGCGAAGGACAGGGGCGTAAAGCTCGTCGGTCTCTCCGCTCTTATGACGACTACGGTCAAGGCGATGGAGGAGACCGTCCGCGCCCTGCGCGAGGCCGGCTGCGACTGCAAGATAATGGTCGGCGGAGCGGTGCTCACGAAGGAGTACGCAAAAATGGTCGGCGCCGACTACTACGCCAAGGACGCCGCGGAATCCGCAAGGATAGCGGAGGAGGTTTTTAAAAGCTAATAAGTTTTCAGCGGACGGGATAATTTCACGTCCGCTGTTTCTATTAAAGCTCCGGGGAGTTAAAGCCGGCTTTTAGCTGAGCTATCAGCACTGAGGACGGGATTTTCATCCCGGATTCCACCCATTTTGTGAGCATTCCGTTCATTCCGCCTATGCTGTAAGAGAGCAAATACGGCAGTATTTCGGAATTATTCTCGAGCTCTTCCGCGGTGACCACCGCAGGAAAAATACTATCTGCGTTTGAGTAAGCTTTTCGGTAAACGTAGTCAAACAGTCGCTGCAGCAGCCCGTTCTTTTCAAGAATAAGCAAGAGCTCCTTCCTGCTCTCCCAAAAATCAAAATAGGTTTGCACGAGATCCCAATACTGCCTTACGTCCCTGGAGTTCAGTTCCCTCGCACACTCTGAGTAAAGCCCGCAAAATAGCTCAAGCAGCACTTCATCCTTGTCGGCAAACAGGCGGTAGTATGTCTTGCGCGACAGTTCAGCCTCCTGCGATAGCTGGGTGACGGTTATTTCTCTGTAGTCATATATTTTCATAAGTTTAATCAGAGCCGTGCAGATCTTTTTCCTTGAGTCTTCCGCTATTCTTCCGTTCGTTCTGTTCACTTTTCCTCCTCCACGTAACATTAAGTCCATAAGTGTGACAGATTAGATCCTGCTGTTGACAATTAACAGTAGTAATTATACAATAAACGCGCACAGGTTACAAGTGTGACATTTTATAATTATTATTCAACAAAACTGAAGGAGGAAACGGATATGAAAAGAAAAATAGCTTCCGCCTTGCTTATCGCTGCAGCCTGTCTATCACTGCTATCCGGCTGCAACGGAAATTCTGCCGAGCCTCAGGCTGATATAATCGAGCCTGAGACGCAGTTAAATGAGGAGCGGGCTGAAGAGTCTGAGGCTTCCAAGCCCATACCCGAGACTTCGCTCCCCCTAATTAAGAACGAGGGAAATAACTCGGTCTCTTATCCGTATCTTGTCTGCACCGACGCCGCGACCTGGTATATCTCAAAGGCTGATATGGAGCTTTTGGGCGAGAGCGAGTATCTTGAGGGCCTTGAGAGCATGCTCCCGCTCGTAGATGCGGATTTTCCGGACGCTCAAGCAGTGTTCGAGGGCTACCTCACAGAGCCCGTGCCGCCCGTTGATATCTACACCGATTTTTCCGCAAAGACCGAGGTGGCTCAGAGCGGACGTCCCGTCGGCGCAATTTACAGGATGAGTGACAGGAGGATATATCTGTACGGGAGCTGGGCGCAAGCCTCGTTTACTCTTTTGCATGAATACACGCACTATCTCAGCATGACCTGCGCCGACCTTGGGCTTAAAAGCGGCTTCTGGGCTGAGGGCATTGCGGAATACGTCTCCATTTTCGTCTGCGAAAACCGCCTTATCCACTCGATAAACTACGGGCTTAATGAGGAGCAATTCGCGTTGTTTGCCTCACGCGGCCTTTGCAATGAGGACGGCAGCTTTGAGCCGAAGAAGTATTACTACGGATACAGCGCGAGAATGCACATGGAGGAAAATCTTGGCGAAGAGTATTTTGCCGTATCCGGCTACACGATGACGCTGAGAGAGAGCCAGCTGCAGAACCCGCTTATGACTTCGGTCTCGTATTTCGAGGCGGCGACATTTATGGATTACCTTGTGAAGAACTACGGAAAAGACACGGTCTTTATGCATCTGGACGTAAGGCAGGAGGATTTCGAGAGCGCCTACGGGAAGGACTTTAAATCGCTTTTCCTCGAGTGGGCGCAGTATGATTTGGAGCTTTGCGAGGCTCTCGGCATCAAGCTCGACTGAAAACCGCATATATTGTTATCGGGAGGGGCGTGCCCCTCCCGATTTTAACTGTAAACAAATGCCAAGCAGGAACATAAGCGGCCAAAAGGCTTTTGCCCTTTGCCTTCCCCTCGAGGGGAAGGTGGCACGGCGCAGCCGTGACGGATGAGGTGTAGGCACGACAGTGCCGTATAAGCCTTCCGGCAACCTCACCGCCGCTCCGCGGCGGACACCTCATCAGTCACTTCGTGACAGCTTCCCCTCAAGGGGAAGCCTTTGGCAGCTTGACTTAACGGGTCGCGTCCTCAACGGAACGCTGCCTTTATAAAATTTCTATGTGTTTATTCTCCTCCGCGCTGTCCTCGATAACATGGATAGCGGCGGCTCCGTAGCTCCCGAGGCTTTCCAAGAGCTCGTCGGCGTTTCGTATCTCGATCTCCGTCTCATCCGTGATATCGGTCAGGCAGTCGTGGAGTGCGTCGAGATTCATTCCGTAGTACTCGGGGAAGCCGAAAGCCTTTTTGAGGGCGAGATGCAGCTCATATCTGAGGGAAATACCCGAAAGGTCAAGCGTTATCCTTTTCATACTATTCCTCCCCGTAAAGAAGCTCGAAGGTATCGTAGTGGTCCTCCGTATAATAAATAAGACCGTCGTTTGAGAACACTATGCGCTTTGCTCCCCTCGATTTCGCGCCGAGGGTATCTATATCGCACTCGGTATAGTATCTGCCCTTCTTCGTCGGCAGAAGCCCCTCATAATTTCCGAAGCGTCCGCCGCCTATGCACTTTCCGGGGGCGTAGGGCTCAAGGTATCCGCCGGGCCAGCCGAGAGCCTCGGCCTCGGATTTTGTGATGAAGTTCTGCGGGAGCTTGCCGTAAACGTGGATATATAATGCCACGTCCTCCTTCGAGGTATACGTGCCGTCCTCGGCTATCGTCTCCTCAGGCTCGGGCTCGGGGTCAGGCGTAATGTCGGGTTCCGCTTCGGGCTCGGTTATCGGCTGAGGCTCCGGCTCGGGCTCGAGGTCGGTTATAAGCGGGATATCCTCGATCGCGCCCGAAGGCTCGGCGGGCGAAATTGCCGCTTCCCCTCCGCGGGTCGCAAAGTAGAACGCTATTCCTATGACCAGAACAAGGCACAGGATAAGCAGCAGTTTTTTCTTATCTAACTTCATTTCTTACCTCCTTGCCGTTCTAAGCGAGGCCGCAGCCTCTGCGAGCTTTTCAGCGAAATACTCCGCCTCTTCCTCGGTTGAGTACCGGGAAAAGCTCAGCCTTATCGCTCCGTCCATTACGCTTGCGGGAAGGCCCATAGCCTCTAATACGTGACTTCTCGCCCCCCTTTTGCAGGCAGAGCTGCGAGAGACGGCTATCCCCGCCGCGTCAAGATAGTTCATCAGCACCTCGCTCCTGTAGCCGGGAAGCGAGATATTTAATATATGCGGGGCGTCCGGCTCCCCGTTTATCACAAAGCCCGGCACTTTTTCGCGCAAAAGCTCGAGAACGAGGTTTTTTATGCCGCTTATCCGACTTGCGTTCTCCCGAAAGGCGAGCCTCCCCGCCTCGGCTGCTGCTCCGAAGCCAAGAATGTTGGGCATAGCCTCTGTGCCGGGTCTTATCGACCCCTCCTGCCCGCCTCCGGTCAATAGGCCAACGAGCCTCAGCCCATCGCGGATATAGAGCGCGCCCGCTCCCTTCGGCCCGTGTATCTTATGCGAGCTCACGGAAACGAGGTCGGCGCCGAGCTTTTTCGGGGTAAACGGGACCTTTAATAACCCCTGAACGGCGTCGACGTGGAGTAGCGCCGACGGGCTTTTCTCCCTTATAAGCTCAGATATCTCGGCGATGGGATTTACGGCTCCGGTCTCGTTATTAACGAGCATAAGGCTAATTAGCGTCGTATCATCGGTAAGCGCCTCGCCGACGGCGTCGGCGCTCACCCTTCCGGCTTTATCGGGCTTTAAAAAAACAACGTCCCAGCCCTCGGCGGCAAGAGCCTCGCAGGTTTTCCGAACGGCGTCGTGCTCTGCGGCGCCGGTTATTATCCGCCTGCCCTTGTGCCTGCCAAGACGGGCGGCGGACCTTATCGCCCAGTTGTCGCTCTCGGTGCCGCCGGAGGTGAAATA
>ONTN01000002.1 GCA_900320765.1 uncultured Eubacteriales bacterium | reverse complement strand
GTCCGGGCTCCCCGAGGACGCTCAGGCGGTCAACGACTATCAGAACATGATAAGCCGCTTCGACAAGAAGATACACGACCTTGAGCTCACCCGTATGATCTCCATCCAGATGAGCCCGCAGATCAGGCTCATCCAGAATAACGACACGCTTATGGTCGAGAAGATTCAGACCAGCCTCGTCAACACCATTCCTCTCTGGAAGAGCCAGATGGTCCTCGCCCTCGGTATGCACCACTCCCAGCAGGCGATGGAGGCTCAGCGCGAGGTCACCAATGTAACGAACGAGCTTCTACGTAAGAACGCCGAGGCGCTCAAGATCGGCTCGATCGAGGTCGCCAAGGAATCCGAGCGCGGCATCGTTGATCTTGAGACCCTCAAGCACACCAACCAGACCCTCATCGACACCCTCGAGGAGGTCCGCTCCATCCAGGCCGACGGAGCCGCGAAGCGCCGCGCAGCAGAGGTCGAGCTCGGCAGGATCGAGACCGAGCTTCGTGAAAAGCTCGTCCAGATAAATAAATAATGCTGTTCAAAAAGAACCCGCCCCTCTCCGTTACCGGAGAGGGGATTTCCGACGGATTGCGCGCCGAGATAAAGCGCTATATAGACGAGAGGCTGATAGAGCGCCCGCCTTTTTTCGCTGCGGCTCCCTCGTGCGCGAACAGGCGCAGCGGCGCATTTAAAGCCGACGCCGCCGCAAAATGCGCAGGAGCCGCGCCTTCCTGTGAAGCCGAGGCGCCGGTTGGGCTTGAGGCGGAGCTCAGAACGATCGACGAGAGCTTTTCCCAGATGCTCCTTCGCAAGATAGACGAGCGCGGCTGGACGGACTCGAAGTGCTATAAAAAAGCGAACGTGGACAGGAAGCTGTTTTCCAAGATAAGAAGCGACGTTCATTACCGTCCGTCAAAACCGACGGCGATAGCCTTTTCGATAGCCCTCGAGCTTCCGATAGAAGAGGCGAGAGAGCTTCTTATGAAGGCGGGCTACGCTCTGAGCCGCTCAAGCAAATTCGACATCATCATCGAGTTTTTCATAAGCCGCGGCATATACGATATAGCGGAGATAAACGAGGCGCTTTACAGCTTCGATCAGCCGCTTTTGGGCGGGGCATAACGGAGGAGCTAAATGCAGGAGGATTCCCTTTTCAAAAACCGAATGACCGAGCTCGCCTCCCGTGCCTATGAACGCGGGATATGGACGAGCTCGGAGTTTCTTTCTCTCGCGGAGCAGGATATGCTTCTGCGACTCAGCCTCCCGTCGCCGTTCACTCTTGAAGGCGGAGCGGAGGGCTGCGAGCGCAGGATAGCTCTCTTCGGAAGCGAGGAGCTATGCGGCTGGACGGAAGAGCCGCCCATAGCCTGCGTTAAGATATCGCCCGTAAACGATAAATTCGCGGAAAAGCTCACGCACCGCGACTTCCTCGGCGCGCTTATGGGCCTCGGTATAAGGCGTGAGGTGCTCGGCGACATAGTGATACTCGGCAACCGCGGCTACCTGTTCTGCCTCGACTCTATCGCCGGATATATCATTTCAAGCCTCGGAGAGGTGAGACGGACAACGGTGAAGGCCGAGGTCTCCGCCCCTCCGACTCAGCTTAGCGAAAAGCCGCCGCAGAAGGCCCTCATAACAGCCTCGGAGCGGCTCGACGGAGTGATATCTGCGGTATATAAGCTCTCGCGCAGTCAGAGCCAGGAGCTCATTTCCTCCGGAAAAACCTATATCTCCGGAAGGCTCTGCGAGACTGCTGGCGCTCAGATACCGGAGGGCGCGATCGTCTCCGTCCGTTCCGTCGGAAGATTTATATATGAGGGTATAGAGCGCGAGACGAAAAAAGGGCGCCTCCGCGTCCTCGTAAGAGTATATTAGGGCGCGTCGTCAGGCAAAATTACCCGCCGGATTTCCCGGCGGGTAATTTTATGCCTTAAAGCGCGCCGATATCCCCGCAGTGCTTTTTTATCGCGGCAAAGGTCTCCTCGCAGAGGTCGTGCTCTATTTTGCAGGCGTCCTCTGCCGCCCTTTCGGGGTCAACGCCGATTTTCGAGAGAAAAGCGGTCAGCACCTTGTGGCGCTCGTATATCCGGGAGGCTATCTCGTAGCCCGCCTTCGTAAGCTCGAGGTGCCCGTTTTCATCCACCGTGATGTACCCGTTCTCGCGCAGGCGCTTCGTGGCGTAGCTCACGCTCGGCTTAGTCACCCCAAGCTCGACGGAAACGTCGATGGCGCGGACGAAGCCCTTCTGCTCCTTTATCATAAGGATACTCTCCAAATAGTCTTCAGCGGATTTCTGAATTTTCATCAATCTGACCCCTTTCGAGGAAGTTACAAGATAAGATTAGCACAAACTAACCAAAATTGCAACAGGCACTTGACAAATTAATCCCCGGATGGTAAACTCTCATCAGTTAGTTAGAGATAACTAACTTCCATGCGATCGCAGACGTCGCCGGGTACTGCGACAGCGGCTGAGGCGTTATGCGGCAGCCGACCCCCTCAATCTTTTTTCTCCCTACCTCCAAGGAGCTTCCCCCTCTGCAAGAAAAACCTTCACCCCGGCGGCGACAACCATTCGGAAAGCGTTATGCTTCCGGATGGTTTTTCTTTTTCCGCCGCCCTTGAAAAGCGCGGAATTATATGATAGAATAGCCGCGAAACGGCTATTCTATTTCGATTTATATTGTTTTTCTCGCCGCTTCGCGGCAACCGAAAAGCACGATACATTGTACCATCTCCGCTTTCGCGGATATGGTACAATACTGCATCATTAGATTGAGGAGGTACGGGCATGAAGAAAAGGGCGCATATCCTGCCCGTGCTTTTTATCATCGCCGCCGTGCTCCTCATAATGTACGTCGACTCGAATTACAGGCTCGTGACCGAGGAGTACGAAATAAAAAGCGAGAGATTTCCCAAGGCCCTCTCGGGGCTCAGGGTCGTCCACCTGACGGATATGCACAACACCGAGTACGGTAAGGATAACTCCCGCTTTCTAACTGAGGTCAGAAGGGCCGAGCCGGACATAATATGCATAACGGGCGATATTATCGACGGTACAGAGGCTAACAGGGATGCCGAGGAGGCGTACGTCCGCCGCGTTATATCAGGTCTCTGCGAGATAGCCCCGGTCTATTACGTCTCGGGTAACCACGAGTGGGCCTCCGGCTGGGCGCGTCAGCTTTTCGACGTTATCAGGGAGTGCGGCGGTACGGTGCTGAGAAACCAGTACGTCGTAATCGGCGAGGGAGAGGATAGCTTCGTCCTCGCGGGCTGCGACGATCCGAACGGGCCGAGGGATATGAAGACGCCTGCCGAGGTAATGGACAGGATAAGGGAACGCGAGGGCGATAAGTACGTGCTTATGCTCTACCACCGCCACGACAGGCTCGATATGTGGGCGGAGACGGGAGTCGACGCCGTCCTCTGCGGTCACGCGCACGGCGGTATGATAAGGCTGCCGTTTACCGACGGGCTTTACGCCCCGGGTCAGGTCTTCTTCCCGAAAAACACGAGCGGACTTTACGAAAAGGACGGCACGGTCGAGCTCGTGAGCCGCGGCGTCGGCGGTCCTAAATACCGTTTTCTCAACAATCCGGAGATCGTCGTAGCTATATTTGAGCACGGGTAACGATTTTTAATAATCAATCCACCGCTTTCTGCATAGAATGATATGTATATCATTTTTATGGAGGAGCGAAAAATGGAAGAGATACCCGATATCGACGAGATGATTTTTTCCGAGCCCTATGAGGGACCGAGCGAAAGATAAAACAATAACACAAAGGATGTTTTGATATGATAGTTGAATTTGAGGATTACAAGGTAAAGCTTGGCGGGATAAAGCCCCAGCTCGACACTCTGCGCGGCGCGATGAAGCTTGACGACGCAGAGTCCGAGCTTTCCGAGCTCACCGCCGAGACGGAAAAGGACGGCTTCTGGAACGATATCCAGCGCAGCCAGAAGGTGCAGCAGAGGATAAAGCAGCTGCAGAACAAAATCGCAAAATATACGAAGCTTGAGAAGAGGTACGACGACCTTGTCGCCTTCTGCGAGCTTGCCATCGAGGAGGACGATCCCGAGCTTCTCCCCGAGCTCACCGAGGAGTACGACGGCTTTACCGAGGAGCTGGAGTCCTCCCGCCTCGCCACCATGCTCTCCGGCGAATACGACGCGAACAACGCGATACTCTCCTTCCATTCGGGAGCCGGCGGCACCGAGGCTCAGGACTGGACTCAGATGCTCTACAGGCTCTACACCCGCTGGGCGGAGCGCCATGGGTATAAATATACCCTGCTTGACTGGCAGGACGGCGACGAAGCCGGCATCAAATCCGCCTCGATAAAGATCGAGGGCGAGAACGCCTACGGGTATCTCAAGAGCGAGAGCGGAGTTCACCGCCTCGTCAGGATATCCCCATTCGACGCCTCCGGAAGGCGTCAGACCTCCTTCTCCGCCGTCGAGGTAATGCCCGAGATAACCGACGATAACGAGATCGAGATCCGCGAGGACGATATCGAGATGCAGGTCTTCCGCTCCTCCGGAGCAGGCGGCCAGAAGGTCAACAAGACCTCCTCTGCCGTCCGTCTCATCCATAAGCCGACGGGCATAGTCGTCTCCTGCCAGGTGGAGCGCAGCCAGTATCAGAACCGCGACGCCTGTATGGCGATGCTGAGAGCAAAGCTCGCCGAGATCAAGGAGAGGGAGCACCTCGATAAGATAAGCGATATTAAGGGCGTTCAGATGAAGATCGACTTCGGCTCCGCTATACGAAGCTACGTATTTATGCCCTACACCCTCGCGAAGGACGCGAGGACGGGATATGAGAACGGCAACATCAACGCCGTTATGGACGGGGATATCGACGGCTTCATTAACGCCTACCTAACGATGAAGGCCGGCGCGTGATCCGCTTATAACAAACTGAAATCCGGAGCGATTATTACCGCTCCGGATCTTTTATATTCGGCAAAGCTTACTTAAGGCCGTTCTCGTAGGCCTCGATCATCTTCTTGACCATCTGTCCGCCGACGGAGCCGGCCTGACGGCTGGTGAGATCGCCGTTGTAGCCCTGCTTAAGATTTACGCCGACCTCGGAGGCGGACTCCATCTTAAAGCGGTTCATAGCATCGCGGGCTTCGGGAATGTTGAGCTTGTTGGAATTGTTAGCCATCTTCGTTTCTCCTTCCTGTAAATTCAAAAGCTTTCGCTTTCAAGCATATCTTTTCACCGCCCGCCGTCGATATGCAGGGTAATTTTTGGGGAATAAAACGAATTTTTAAATCGGCAAAAAAATGTGCACTTTTATTTTTCGGGATTGAATTTCAAAAGCATATACGGTTCTATATCAAGAACCGTCGCAATGTTAAAGATGACCTCAAGCGAAGTCGGGCGCAGCATATTCGGAGCCTCTATCCCCGCCATATGCTGACGGCTGATGCCGATCCTCTCGGCAAGCTGCTCCTGCGTAAAGCCCCTCCTCTTTCGATAATAGGCAATCGCATATCCCAGTTCTCGGTATCGCTCGGAATTATCGAATAAAACGGTATGTGTCCTCGGCATAATAATCACCTCTGCGATTATTGTACCCAAGACGCATTGAGAATTAAATTTGATACACGGGAGCAATTGACTTATAGAATGAGATATAATATAATTAAATCCCGCTTTTTGTTATATAAAGCGAGTCAATAGACCGATGGGATGATATGATGAATTCAGATAAAGAACTACTGATAATGTCCGCTGCGAGGCTTTACAGCGTCGGCGTGGAATTGGAGGCCGCAAGAGCGCAGCTCAAGGAGCTTGTAGATCAGGGCGTTTCATACAGCGACGAGCGTATGATAAAAGCCTACGACGATTTTAACGAGCTCAAGGCGCAATGGGACAACCTCGAAAAGCAGCACCTTGAGTTGCGAAACAAGATAACGGGGAAATAATATGACGGCTCAGAAGCGCAATGCCTCTGAGCCGTTTTGTTATTCGATGCACGCGAATATCCTGCGGCAATACGGGTTTTAATTCTTGCGCGGCAAGCCTCAGTTCTTCTCTTGTTTGCTTTTTTGCCGTTACGAGATAGATCGTTCGGAACTCGTAAATTCGCCAGAGGCGCTTAGAAACGTGATATGCCTGCCAAAGCTCGCTAAGATTTCGTGATAATTCAACAATTTCTCGCTGAGATTTCGTGATTTCGCTCTTGACCGAAGCTCCTGCCGGATTATATAATGGCAGTAACAGAAGCTCGGAGGTGCAGCTTGTATCTGAAACGGAAGATAGATGATTATTTAATATTGTGGAAAGCCGATCCGGCGCGCAAGCCGCTTATCGTTAAGGGCGCGCGGCAGGTTGGGAAGACGGAATCGATCCGCCGCTTTTCAGAGGGGAGATATACCTGCTTTGTGGAAATCAACTTTGTTCTTGAGCCGAAGTATAAGACGATCACGGAGGAGGGCTACGATGTGGAGAGCATCGTCAAGCACATTTCGCTGCTTGACCCGTCCAAGGAGTTCATTCCCGGTGAAACACTTATCTTCTTTGACGAGCTGCAGGAGTTCCCGGAGATTGCGACCGCGCTAAAGGCTTTCTGTCAGGACAGGCGCTATGACGTTATTTGCAGCAGCTCTTTGCTCGGCGTCCATTACCGCAGGATACAGAGCATCAGCGTAGGTTATAAGACCGATTACGATATGTATTCTCTGGATTTTGAAGAATACCTCTGGGCTGTCGGCTATAGAGAAGACGCGATCCAAAACATTCGGGATCACATGAATACGCTGAAGCCCTTCAGCGAAAGTGAGATGATGGTATACCGCCGGCTGTTTTTGGATTACTGCGTGCTTGGCGGAATGCCCGGCGTTGTGAGAAGCTTTATAGAAAAGGGAAACTTTTCCGGTTCGCTCGACCTGCAAAGACAGCTCCTGCTGGATTATGAGGAGGACGTGCGAAAGTACGCGGAGGGGCGTGATCAGGCCAAAATACTCAGCGTTTACCGCCACGTTCCAACGCAGCTTGCAAAGGAGAACAAAAAATTCCAATACAGCGCGATCTCAAAATCTGCCCGCGCGAGGGAGTATCAGGGATGCATTGAATGGCTCCGGGATGCGGGAGTAGTTAATACTTGCTTCTGTCTTAATTTCCCGGAGCTGCCGCTTAAAGGCAACTACGACGAGTCAAGGTTCAAGCTCTACTATGCCGATACCGGGCTGCTGGTGGCTTCTCTTGACGAAGAGGCGCAGGAGGATCTCAGGGCTAATAAAAACCTCGGCGTCTACAAAGGCGCGCTTTATGAAAACCTTGTCGCAGAGGCTCTGGTAAAGCAGGGGCTGGGGCTCTACTATTACAGGCGGGAGGATTCGCAATTGGAAGAGGATTTCTTCGTCCGGACGACAGACGAGCTTTTGCCCCTGGAGGTCAAAGCGGGCAGCAATACCTCCAAATCCCTCTCCACGTTGATCCGCAGCGAAAAATATGCCGATATAAAGCGCGGGATAAAACTGTCCGCCGGAAATATCGGCTTTTCCGGCGGAATCTATACCTTCCCCTATTTCTGCGCCTTCCTGCTGAAAAAATGGCTGGAGCAGCTTGGACGCGGCGAAGAAAGCGAATAATTAAAATTAACCCGGAGGTTTATATGACAGAACTTGAAATCATGCAGCGCGCAAAAGAATATCTTGATAAGCTTGCAAACGGCATTGACCCAATTACCGACCGTGCGGTACCGGACGGGGACGTAATCAATAATGTCCGTATCTCACGCTGTCTTTTCTACGTGTCGGACGTATTGCGGCAGGTGATTGAAAGCGGTGGCATTAAGGTAAAAGCTATCCGAAAAAGCGAGAAAGCTCCTTTTTCGCTCTCCGCAGAGGAACGGTCACGCTACGTTTTTGGAGACTGGCCCTGCAGCGTCAGCGTTATCGCTCAGCGGCTCAATGAGCTTGTCGATCTGAACGCCACTCAAAAGCTGAAAACCACGAGCATCACCAAATTTCTGCTGGATTCAGGGCTTCTTCGCGAGGAAGAGTTCAACGACGGCGCAAAATCAAAACGCCCGACGGAATTTGGCAGGAGTCTTGGCATTTCCACGGAGCAGCGCACCGGCCGCAGTGGCGAATACACTGCTGTGGTCTATGACCGTCAGGCTCAGCAGTTCATTCTGGATAATCTTGACGCCGTTATCGCCATAAACGCCGAACCGGTTCACTTAAATCAGGGCAAGGCCTGGGCGCCGGAGGAAGACGCCTATCTGCGGCAGGCTTTTCAGTTGGGAGTTGACGTAAAAGAGATATCCTCCGAGCTCAAGCGCTCCCGCGAGGCCATTCGATCAAGGCTTAAAAAACTGGGGCTGGCGGAGTAAAGGTCCGTTGTGCTGCCGCCGGCGCCAAGGAGATATTATGTGGTGGGAGAGACAGGATTTGAACCTGTGAAGTCTTTGACAACAGATTTACAGTCTGCCCCCTTTGACCGGACTTGGGTACTCTCCCATATTGGTGCAGATAGCGAGATTCGAACTCGCACGCTCCGAAAAGAGCACACGGACCTCAACCGTGCCTGTATACCGGTTCCAGCATATCTGCATATATTGGTGCTCAACCCGAGACTCGAACTCGGAACGCCTTTCGGCGCGGGGTCTGGACCCGCTGCGTCTGCCCGTTGCGCCAGTTGAGCATATTTTCGCGGCCCCTGCGGGACTTAAGCCCACGCCTCCGGCTTGGATAAGGGGCCGCTCGCCATTTTTCAATGGTGATTTCCTTGCTGATCTAAGACGACGATGTCGTCGATCCTCACCTTGAATATATCTGCCAACACCACCATGTTGTCTATCGTGGGCAAGGCGTCTCCCCTCTGCCACTTGTATATCGCCTGCGGGGTGCCGAAGCCCAATATTTCCTGCATCTTTTTTACCGTGATGCCTGTATCGTTTCGCAAACGGGCTATGTTTTCCCCCGTAGCCTTGATATCTATCGTTGGCATTTTCAGCCGCCTCCTTTCGCGTAATAGAAAAACCGCCTGTCTCATACAAGACAAGCGGTTTAATAATATTTACGGTTTTCGGCTTTTACGCCGGACCGAGCATAAATTCGCTATGAGCCTTATATGAGCATGACAAAAGACCGTTCGAGAGTTCCCCGGACAGTGAATACATATATTTAAGGCTGAAGCGAATACCGATTATCATTGTCTTTTCCTTTCTGAAGATCTGATCTTCCGTTTCTGCCGTCAGTATATACCGGAAAATCAAAATTGTAAAGTATACTTGTGGTATAAATTATCGAATGCGATTTATTAGCATTTCGGATTTTCTTTTATTCGCAAATGTGATAAAATCGCCTTGCAGGGCTTTATATTATATTTTCGCGGACAGGGCGGGTGATATCATGGCGTATTCCGAGCTTATTAAAAACTTTGAGCGCATACGGGCGTATATGCGCGACTTTTTCGTTTACGGCTTCAAGTCCCGCTCGGAATTTGACTTAAAGAGCGCCCGAAGCTACGATAACGAGCGAAGGCGGATCGAAAGCTGGCTCGGCGGCTATATGGGCTTCCGGCAGGACGAGCGTGGAAAGAACGTCTTTCTCTCCGTGGACAGCCGCGCCGCCGCCGAAAACCCGCTTTACAAGGCCTTTAAGGCGAAGAGCTTTACCGCGGGAGATATCACCTTCCATTTCTGGATTCTCGACCTGTTGGCAGACGGGCGGACTGTGAGCATACGCGAGATCTCCGACGCCTTTTCGGAAGAATACGCCGCCCGCTTTGATAATTTTGACGGGCTCGATAATTCGACTCTCCGCAAGAAGCTGAAGGAGTACGCCGAGCTCGGTCTCGTTCGCGCCGAAAAGCGCGGCCGCGAGCTTGTGTACTCTCTGAGCGAGGATAAGGTCGATCTCTCCTCATGGAGCGAGGCTCTGGCCTTTTTCTCCGAGGCAGACCCTCTCGGCCTCGTCGGCTCCTTCCTCCTCGACAAGCTCGATGAAAAGCAGGATTATTTCCGCTTTAAGCACCACTATATCCTGCACACCATGGACGTTGAGGTACTTTACGCTCTCGTTGAGGCAATAAGCGAGATTCGCGCGGTGGAGCTGACCGTTCTGTCGAGGCGCATCTCGTCGGAAAAGACGCACACGGTTTTCCCCATTAAGATATATATTAGTGCGCAGACGGGCAGGCAATATCTGCTCGCATACCACTACCGCTACAAAAGGCCGATGTTTTACCGCCTCGACACGATCCGCAGCGTGGTCCCGGGCTCCGTTGAGCACAACCCCGGGCGTTATTCCGGATGGTACGAGAAGTTCGCCGCCTGTCTTTGGGGCGTCTCCGCCGGAGAGGCGCCGGATCTCGATCACATTGAAATGACGGTCAGGTTCGAGCCGCACGAAAAATATATCCTCGACAGGCTCGAGCGCGAGAAGCGCTGCGGCAAGGTCGAGCTTTTGGACGAGTACACGGCGAGGTTTTCCGCCGACGTTTTTGACGCCTCGGAGCTGCTTCCGTGGCTTCGCACCTTTATCGGGCGAATAGTCAGCCTCGAATGTACGAACAAATACGTCACCGACACCTTTTACGCCGATATCGACGCGATGGCGGCGCTTTACGGAGGTGAGCGCGATGCTGTTTAACGAGGTCTACGGGGCATACTACAACGCAGTCGCGGCGATACTTTCCGAGGCGGTGAAGGACAAAATAACCGACGCGCGGATAAACGAGATAGTCCGCGATAAGGCCTTTTTCGAAAGCATTCTGACTATTCCCGCCGCGCTCAAGGACGGCGCCTGGCCGCTTATCTCGGCGGACGGCTCTACGCCCTTAAAGCGAGAGCCCGAAATGCCGCTTACGGAGCTCCAGCGGCGCTGGCTCAAGGCTCTCCTGTCCGACCCCCGGATAAAGCTATTCGGAGTTGACGAGACGGGACTCGAGGACGTCGCGCCGCTTTACAGTCCGGACGTCTTCGTCTGCTTCGACAGATACTCCGACGGCGACGATTACTCAGATCCGCGATACATAGAAAGCTTCCGGACGATACTCACGGCGCTCCGGGAAAAGCGGAAGCTGAAGATAAAATTCAAATCTTCAAGGGATATCGAAAAGAAGTGGGTCTGCGTTCCTTGCCGGCTGGAATACTCCTCAAAGGACGACAAGTTCCGCCTTCTGACCTTCTCGCCGAGAAACGCGCTCACGATAAATCTCGGCCGGATAAAAAGCGTAACTCTGCTTGAGCCATATTCCGAGGAGGAATTTAAGCCTGTCGAATACCGGAAGGAGAGGCTCGTGCTCGAAGTAAAAAACGAGCGCAACGCTCTTGAGCGGACGCTTCTGAGCTTTTCGCATTTTGAAAAGGAGGCGGAGCGGCTCGACGATAACAGATACCGTCTGACGCTCTATTACGAGCGGGACGACGCGACCGAGCTCGTTATCCGCGTGCTCTCCTTCGGTCCGGTTCTAAAGGTAATTGAGCCGGAGGGCTTCAGGGCTCAGGTTTATGAAAGAATCAAAAAGCAGCAAAAGCTGCGGGGGTGAAATCACCCTCGCAACTTTTTTTCCACGATTTTTTTAATAAACCGTGGTAAATTATGGACAATGAAAGACGCGGACAGCAAGCCTTCTCGGCATTGGCTCTTTGGAGAGCACTTGATTTAAGATCAAGCAGGAGCGGGTTCGAATCCCGTATGCGTTAAAACCGCGTCTTGTAAAATTCAAAGGCGCCTGCAGCGACGATTATGTAGCTAAGTGGTATAGCAGCGGTCTGAAAATCCGCGTATCGCAGGTTCGAATCCTGCCATGAACGGCGCCTTGTCCGTAAGTAAAGATGCCGACTGCAGCGATAACGGAGAACAGCCTTCCTCCCCCGGCAAGGAGGGGCCGCCGTAAATCCGGCGGCTGCCAGCGGCCTGCCATTAAAGGCGTCTTGTAATAAAGGCTCAAACAGCGATCACTCCCATTTCACTCTTCCTGAAATAAAGATTCTAATTGAGCCTTGTCATTTTTATCCATAAGGAGGGATACTTCATGTTAGAACATCTTAAAAGAGCTTTGAACACAGCCTATACCGAAAACGGCGCCGCATCGAACGCCACGACCCTTTCCGACTGTCTCGACCTTTTTGCGGCCGTCGGCGGTCTCAGAAGCGCTGGAGAAGGCGATATAACGGCGCGCTTTCTGCGAGCCTACGCGGAGAACCCCGAGCTTGCCATGAAGCTTCTCTTCTTCGCCCGCGACGTCCGCGGCGGTCTCGGCGAGCGCCGCTTTTTCCGCATCGCCCTCCGCTGGCTCAGCGAAAGCCACCCTGGGAGCGTCCGGAAGAACATAGCCTTTATTGCCGAATACGGGCGCTGGGACGACCTTCTCTCGCTTATCGGAACGCCCTGCGAGAAGGACGCTTTTGAGGTCATCAAGTCCCAGCTTTCCCGTGACCTTGCCGCCCTCGAAGCAGGCGGAGAGGTATCTCTCCTCGCGAAGTGGCTCCCGAGCGTGAACGCCTCGAACGCCGAAACGGTAAAATGCGGAAAAAAGCTCGCCCGCTATCTCGGTATGAGCGACGCCGAGTACCGCAAGGCTCTCGTTCGGCTCCGCGCCCGCATACGCATTATCGAGAACAACCTTCGCGAGCGCGACTATACCTTTGACTATTCGAAGCAGCCATCCCGCGCTCTGTACAAATACCGCAAGGCGTTTATGCGCAACGACGGCGAGCGGTACGCGGCCTTTCTGGACAAGGTCGAAAAAGGCGAAGCCGAGCTGCATACCGGGGCGCTGACACCTTACGATATCGTGGCGCCCTTCTTCTGGAAGAACCCCTCCGAAGGGGAGCGCCGCGCCATCGACGCGACCTGGCGGGCACAGGAGGACTTCACCGGCGGTGAAAACGCCCTCGTCGTCGTTGACGGGTCCGGAAGTATGTACTGCCGCACTCAGCCTATGCCCGCGACAGTCGCGGAGAGCCTCGCAATATACTTCGCCGAGCGGAACACGGGCAGGTTCAGAAACCACTTCATAACCTTCTCTGAAAATCCAAGGCTCGTTGAGATAAAGGGCGGAGATATTCTCGAAAAGCTCCGCTACTGCTCAAGCTTCAACGAGGTGGCGAACACGAACATTCAGAGGGTCTTTGAGCTTATCCTGAATACGGCGGTCAAAAACAGGCTGCCGCAGAGCGAGATGCCGTCCACTCTGTACATAATCTCCGATATGGAGTTTGACAGCTGCACTAAGGGCGCGGGAGCGACGAATTTCGAGTACGCAAAAAAGCTCTACTCCAAGAAGGGCTACGCTCTTCCTCGCGTGGTGTTCTGGAACGTGGCGAGCCGAACGCTCCAGCAGCCCGTTACAATGAATGAGGCGGGCGTGACCCTCGTCTCCGGCTGCACGCCGAGGATATTCGGCATGCTGAAAAGCGGGAAGCTCTCGCCCTACGCTCAGATGCTGGATATCCTTAATAGCGAGAGATACGCGAAAATAGCGGCTTAGCGGGCGGAATATATCCGCCCGCTGTTTTAGAAAGGTTTGATAATATGATAGAAATACAGGGAAAATACAATACCGCGAAGTGCTTTACTCCCGCCGTTGAGGAATTTGCGGCCTCGCAGATAAAACAGGTCTGCGATATGGAGGAGTTTCGCGAAAACAAAATACGCATAATGCCCGACGTCCACGCGGGCAAGGGCTGCACGATCGGCACGACAATGACGATAAAGGACAAGGTCGTGCCCGGTATGGTCGGCGTCGACATCGGCTGCGGAATGGAAACGGTAAAAATCGAGGAAAAGAGCATAGACTTCGACGCGCTCGACGCCCTCATACGCGAGAGGATACCCTTCGGGCGCGAGGTTCGCGACGAGCTCCACCCCCTGAACGAGGAGATCGACCTTAGCGAGCTGCGCTGCAGCCCCTACGTCGGGCTCCCCCGCGCCCGGCGCAGCATAGGCTCCCTCGGCGGCGGGAACCATTTTATCGAGGTCGACAGGGGCGAGGACGGCTCCCTTTATATCGTCGTCCACTCCGGCAGCCGCCACCTCGGCACCGAAGTCTGCGAATACTACCAGGAACAGGGGCGCTTTGCCATGTGGGGCGGGGCGCGGCACCAGCTTGACGAGACTATCGCAAGGCTTAAGGCCGAGGGGCGGTCTCGGGAGATTCAGCCCACGATCAACGCTCTGCGCCGGGAGCACCCCATCGCCGTACCGAAGGAGCTCTGCTGGGTTGAGGGGCGGCTCTTCGGCGACTACGTCCACGATATGAAGATTACCCAGCGCTTCGCCGTTCTGAACCGAAAAGCGATGGCCGACGTTATCGTAAAGGGTCTCGGCCTCACGGTAGCCGACGAGTTCACGACCATACACAACTACATCGACACCGAGGATATGATACTGCGAAAGGGCTCGGTTTCCGCCGAAAAGGGCGAGAGGCTGCTTATCCCGATCAATATGCGCGACGGGAGCCTTATCTGTGTCGGCAAGGGCAACGAGGACTGGAACCGCTCCGCTCCCCACGGGGCAGGCAGGCTTATGAGCCGCAAGGCGGCGTTCAGCGGTCTTTCGCTGGATGAGTTCCGACGCGAAATGGACGGGATCTACACCACCTGCGTGAGCGTGGATACCCTCGACGAGAGCCCCATGGCGTATAAGCCCATGGACGAGATAGTATCTCAGATCGGCCCCACCGCCGACGTGGTCGAGGTAATAAAGCCGGTGTATAATTTTAAAGCCGCGGAATAGGCTTTTTTCAGACCTTGTAAGCGCCGAGCTGGAAAGCTCCCTCCGCCCGTAGGCAGAGCGGCTTCTCAAGCTTAAAATGAGCGCGCCGGAGCGGGAAACGCTAAGCAAGATCGACGAGCTGAACGATTATTGAGAACAGCATCGAGGATATAGAACAAAAGATAAAGGGGCTCCCGGAAGAGCCGCCAAACGACTGGAAACCTCTGAATGAGTTCTTCCTTTCCGAATTGGGAAATATCGAATAGCGAAAAGCCCGTGACCGTTTTTCCGGTCGCGGGCTTTAGCTTGTTTACGGCATATACGCAAAAGCCTGCTCAATGAAATCCATAGCGGCGGATTTGACCTTGCCGAAGCCCGGCGACTTTTCAATACCGTCGAGATAGAGCCCACGGTTAATTTCGAGCATTATTGAGGCCACTCTCTTATCCCTCCCGTAATACTTTAGCGGCACGATAGAACCGGAGAAGGGCGAATTTAGCTTCGCGGTATAGCCCAGCTCGCGCAAGCGCTCCGCGAGCCTTTCTCCCATACCGGCGGGGGTGTGATACCCGTCGGTGCCGACGCAGAAATCGGGCCTGTCTTTCTCTCGGTCAAGCTCATACGGAAGCGGCTCGTGGTAAAACGAGTGCGCGTCAATTATCAGGCAGCGACTGAAGGCCGCGAGCCTCGCCCCGACCGCCTCCTCAAGTCTTCTGTGGTGCGGATCGTACCACTCCGAAAGTATTTTCTCCCTCTCCCCGGGCTGTAATTTTCTCAGCGGTTTTAGGTCGTGGCAGTTCTCGTAGACGGCGCCCATGCCGCGAGCCGACATGACCTCCTCTGAGTCGTCGCGGAAGCGCTCAACGTCGCACACGAGCCTCGACACGGGGAATATCAGACTTTCATGGCGGCAGGAGAACAGCTCGTCGGTGTACCAATCTGTCATAAAGCCCAGCTCAGTCTCTATATCGGCGAGGAAGGTCTGTCTGTACTTCGGCGGGATATTGACTGACGAATGCGGAACGTGGATAAGTACGGGTGAAAACATAATAATTTGCCTCCTTATTCCCATAAAGAGGCAAGAAAAAGAGCCCATCGTTACGACAGGCTCTCTCTTTTTGACCCATCGTTCAAGCTTTAGCACCTTGCCTTTCGGCAGGTTGCTGTGCGGTCATCGGGCTTGTCCCTCGCGCACTCTCTATAGGTAGTTTATTATTCTGTTTTCTTATATTTTACCATCTTGCCCCGGTTTTTCAATGGGCAATCATCTTTTTGCCTCCGTCTTGTAGAGGAAGCTTACCGTCTCGCCTCTCGTGCACGGCGCGTCGGGGCTGAACTCGGCGCCATCGACGAGTTTGTTCTCATATGCCCAGAGGGCGGCCTTATAGTAATACGCCTTCTCGTTCGTCACGTCGGTGAACGGATTCTCGGAAACTGAGGGCTCAGCTTTTCCGGCGCAGCGCCAGATGAAGGTTATGATCTGCGCTCTCTTGCATCCCACGTCCGGGGAGAAGGTGGTCTTTGTCGTTCCCGTGGTTATGCCCTTCTCTACGGCCCAGAGAACGGCTTTATAATAATACGCAGTCTCCTTTACGTCGGTGAACGGGTTTTCCGTGCTCTCCGGCTCCGGGCAGCCCTCTGCTCTCCAGAGGAAGGTCATTACCTGAGCGCGTGTGCACTCCTTTTCGGGGCTGAAGGTCGTCTTCGAGGTGCCGTTCGTGACCTGCGGATCTGCATTCACCGCCCACATAACAGCGTCGTAGTAATCGGAATCCTTCGCGACGTCCTCAAACGGGCTCTCCGGCTCCTCGGGCTCTGTCGGCTCGGTCGGAGTTGGAGGCGCAGGAGGCGTCGGCTCGTCGGGATTATCTATCTTCGAAACGGTCTGGGTATAGGTCTGGGTCTCAAACGCCTCGTTCTCAAACTCCGCTGTGTACCTGATCTCGCCCTCGGCTTCAACCGTCGCCTCTCTTACGGTCTCCTTCACAGCCTCGACGGTCTCCGTCTCTATGTGCGTTTCATCGCGCGAGCAGGTGCGGGTCGCGGTGCATTCGGTGTGGTCGTCGTTCCAAACGTACTCGGGCTCTGTCCAGTCGTGACCCTCGGCGCAGGGGTCGGGCTCCGCGGGGATAAGGCGAAGCGCCAGGTCGTCTACCGTACCCCAGCCGCCGGCTCCGATGACGGCTCTGAGGCCTACGGTGACCGCAGTCTCCTCCGTGATGGTAAATTCGATCTCCGGGTTCTGCCATACCGCCCAGCCCGCAAGGGCAAAGGTCTGCGTTTTCGTTGTGCTTCCGGCGTCAACATAAATCTTCAGATCCGAGGAGCCCTTGCTGTCGCCCTGAGTAAACAGGCTGAAGGTGTAGTCGCCGGGCTCGAGAGTAACTGTCTGCATCAGCGAGAGGGTAAACTCGTTCGCGTTATAGAAGTGCAGGCTGTAAGAGCCGCTGTGCGGGTCGTCTCCCGTACGAGCGCCGTTCGAGACGGTGTACATCGACATATCGGAATTTTCAAAGCTCGGATTCAGAATAAGATTCGGGCTCAAGACCGTGATCTTCGCCTCGGCGTCAGCCTCTCCAAGCTCATAGCTGAGGGTTACCTTTCCGCTGACGGTGTATTCGCCCGGAGTCTCGGTATCTACAGCCGCAAGCTCCTCCGAGTTCCACACTACCGGCTCATTCTTAAAGCCGCCGACGTTATATGTAACCTTTACGGTTTCGGGCATCGCAAGGGTCTCGCCGGTCTCAACGGATATCTCGGTCTTATCGACGGACTCGACCTTCTTCTCAACGAGGTCCTCCGTGCCGACCATCATATACTTCCAGGTGTAGAGGGAATCGAGCGCCTTGCCGTGGAAATCGAACATCGCCTGGTTATCAACGGCCGAGCCGCCATACCACTCCGCCGCGTCGGCCTGATAGCCGCCGCCGTAGGAAGCCGCCCAGCCGGAGCCGAATTCCTCCCACTTCGCCTTATTGGAGGCGAGGATCGTCTCATTAAGCGTTCCGTCCTCATTATAGGCATACTCAACGGGGATCCAGGCGTTCTCCCAGTAGAAAACGCCTGCGCCGGCTTCGCCCACGGCCTTGACCGCCTTGGCGGCGGAAACGAGCTCGTCAGCCTGACCCTGAACGGAGAAGGGATAGTTGTTATCAGTATTATTCCCCGTATGGGAAACGGTATTGTCCCAGCCGTCGCCGTCGTCAAGCGTCCACGCCCACGAAGTCTCGGCGACCATGACCTTCTTGTTATAGGTATCGGCGACGTTCTTGAGAACGGAGGTAAGGTTCTCGGTAGTCCCGTGCCAATAGGGATACCACGAGGTCGAGAAAACGTCGTAATCGACGCCGTTGTCGTTTAAGTTTTTGGCAAGTCCCGCAAGCCTTCCGGTCTTCTCCGGGTTCGTATAATGGACGGCTACAAGTATCGTCTTCTCCGCGTAGGCCGCGGCGTCGCGCACGCCCTTGGAGCCTGCCTTGTAGATCTTCGCCATATTCTCCCACGAGCTCTCGCCGCAAATAGCCCCGGTGGTCTCGTTTCCGATCTGCACCATGCCGACGTCGACTCCGCCGTCTATCAGGGTCTTGAGGCTTTCATAGGTAAAGCTCTCGACCGCCGCAGCCTTCTCGTCTATGCCGAGGCTCGCCCACGCCTTCGGGGTCTGCTGCTTTCCGGGGTCTGCCCAGAAGTCGGAATAGTGGAAGTCTATGAGCACCTTCATTCCGGCCTCAGTCGCCAGCTTGCCCATTACGAGAGCGGCCGCCACGTCGTTATTTCCTCCGCCGTAGCCGTGACCCTCGGCGTCGTACGGGTCGTTCCAAACGCGCAGGCGGATATAGTTGAAGCCCGCGTCGGCAATAAGATCAAAGAAGCCCTGATCGTCAAGCTCCTCGCCCTCGTAGTCATAGAACTTCGCCCCGGAGTTTTTGAGCGACAGGTAGGACGAAACGTCCGCGCCGCGGAAGAAGTCGTCTCCGTCGACTCCGCTCACCTTCTCAACGGCGAGTGTCGGAGTGTGGTCAAGAACGATCTCGGTATAAATCTTGCCCGTGCCGATGAGGACGAGGTTATCAAGGTGTCCCCAGTATCCGACAGGTCCCGTGCCGGAGATGGCGAACGTAACCTCGGTCGGCTCTGAAAGCTCGAATTCCCCGGTCTTGAGAGTCGTCCACTTGTCCCAGCCCGTCGTCACAACGGTGGAATCGCTCGTATAGAGCGACGTCTCTCCCGCCTTAACCGTATAGGAAAGGCGGCTGTCGGACTCTGCGCCCTCAACGTCGAATTCAAAATGGTACTTGCCCTCGGTCAGCTTCACCGCATAGGAGGCGGAAATCACGATCTCCTCTTCATTGCTCGTCCAAAGGTTGAGCACATGGGTGGTATGATTTGCGGAGCTCGAGTTGTCTATCACCTCTCCGGTAAGGCCGGTGAAGGTCCAGTTTGACGTTCCGCTCTCGAAGTCGCCGTTGGGCAGAGTTATCGTCTTGCCTGTTGCCTCTCCGCCGGATACCGTCTTGAAAAGGCGGAGATTGTCGAGGTTGCCCCACCAGCCTATGGCCTTCGCGCCCTCGACGGAAAAGGTAACTTCCGCCGCTTCTTCAAGCTTGAACGCGAGCTCAAAGGTCGTCCAGTTGTCCCAGCCGGCAGCGACGATATTGGAGTCGGACTTCTTCAAAAGCGTTTCCCCGCTGCGCACGGCATACGAAAGGCCGCTGTCCATTCCGGATTCGCCGTCCATCTGGAACGTGAACCTATAGCTTCCCGCGGCGAGCGAAACGCTGTATGCTGCGGAAATCTCGGCCGCCTCGCTGCCGTTCCACGCAAAGTCGAGTATTTTCGTGGGGTTATTGCTCCCGTCCGTCTCAACCTTGAAAACGGAAGCGGGCGTGAGCGTCCAGCCAGTCGTATCGCCGCTCTCAAAGTCGCCGTTCGGAAGGGTTATCTCCTCCTCCGCGGCGGAGGCGGCAGGCACGATGCTCACCGTCATAACTATTGCGATAAGGATTGCGAGCAGCCTGTACGTTTTTTTGCTCATGATGTTCCTCCTTCTTTTAGTTACATTTGCTAAATATTCCGGTTAAATAATAACAAATTTTATTTATTTTGGCAATACGTTTTCGCCTTAAAGCGCAAAAAAAGCAGCGACTTAATCGCTGCTTTTTTTCATGTTATTCATAAAGCGCCCGGAAGGCTTTTTCGTTTTCGGCGGCGAGAGCCGTGAGCTCGTCGCGCTTTTTCGCGAGCGTCTCGACCTTCACCGCCCTTTGCTCAACTACGCTTTTCACGGTGGCGAAGGCCTCCTCCACGTCGAGTGCCTCTACCGAGCCGGCGAGCGGCTGATCGAGTAGCTCAAGGTAGGCGTCTAACTTTGGATCATAGCTGAAGCCGACGGTGGGCACCGCCATCCTCGCCGCGAAAATCAGGGAGTGCAGGCGCATCGAGAGCGTAAGCTCAGCTCTTCCGATGACGCTCATAAGCTCCGTGGCGTCGAGGCCGGACGGTAGTATGTACGCCTTTTCCTTCATAAGCGAGGCAATCAGCTCGCTCTCCGCTCTGTCGGCTCCCGGCTGCATCGTTATGAACACCACGTTCAGTCCGAGCTCGCGAATTAGCCTGTCGCAGGTCTCCGCGAAGGAAACGCGGAATTTTTCCATCCCGCTCCACGGCCTTACCGAGGCGGCGACAAAGGGGCCGGACGGCACTCCGGCGGCGGAGAGTATCTCCTCCGCCCTTTTTTCGCCCGCGGGCTCAAGGAGGAACACGGGATCAGCGGTTACTGTAAGATCGCGGCGCTTTACGCCCATCGCCTCAAGCTCCGTAATGGAGCCGGGATCTCTCAGCGTGACGATCTCTGCCCGCTCAACCGCCTTTCTGACGCGGTTTCTGTTTGCTTCCCTCGTCACGGGGCCTATGCCGTTTGCCAGCATTACGACACGGGTTCCGAGCTTATACGCCCGGTTTAGAATATACGAATAGTAGAACAAGGAACGAGACGAGGTCCTGTCCTGCAATAGGCTTCCCCCGCCGAAGATCAGAACGTCGGATTTTTTAAGTACGGAGTGGATCTTAAACGGCGAGAATCGGTTTACGGCCTCGCAGCCGTAGGTCGCCCGCGTCTTTTCCGGCGAATGGGAGAAAACGGTTATTCTCGCCTCGGGCAGGCTTTTTTTCGCCATAGAGTAGACGGAGCTGAGTATGGCCTCGTCGCCGGCGTTGTCAAAGCCGAAATAGCCGCTCATAACGATGTTTTTGGGCATTCTCGCTGCCCTGTACGCCCTAAGGTTATCGTCCGTCATGCGTCCTACGGAGTAGCGTTCCTTTATGACCTCGCGCCCGTAGGCTCCGAGGCGCTCAAGCTCCGGCTTCGGCATCTTGATAAGCTTTTCAAGGTCTTCAAGCAGCCTCTCCTCTGTCGTCTCGGGGCAGCCGCGGCAGCAGAAGTTGGTCTCCACAGCCTCAGAGAGGCGCTCCGGCGTGAATATCCCGAGGTAACCCTCGTTTCCGGCGACTATCACGGGCTTTGCCGCGCTCATCGCCTCGAGAGCGGCGCGGGAAACGCCCACGAAATAATCGCCCGCGGCGACGAAGGATGCAACGTCCGTCCTCGCGCCCGCCATTACTATGGCCTCGCGCCCGAGCTTCAGATTCACGGCCTTCGCCTTTTCCGAGAGCTCATCAAAGCAGTCGCCGTCTCCGGCGATAAGCAGCACGGCTCCCGGAAGCATAGCCGCTATCCTCTCCGCCGAGGAGATGAGCACCCTCGCCGCGAGGGCGCGGGATTCGTCGAGACGGCTCACGTGGGAGATGACCGGCGCTGAGTCGGGAATGTTAAACTCGCGGCGGACAGCCGAGCCGTCCGTCTCCGGAGAAAACTTATCCGTGTCGATGCCGTTTATCGTGACAAAAATATCCTCGTCGCGGACGCCGTAGTTTTTCTTCAGGTATTCCCTGATATCCTCGGATACGGCGACGGTCTTCTCGCCCCAGTTAGTGAGGAAGCCGAGAGCTCCGCCGGACTCAAAAACCCAATGCGCCGTTGTGACGAAGGGGAATTTCCTGAACTTGCGGATTATGCCGATAAGAAAGCCGGGTATCCTCGCGTGGGCGTGGACAACGTCGGGCTTCTCGGTTTTAATAATGCGGTTCAGCCTGAAAAGGCTTTTCAGCATCGGGATCGGTCTGCGCCTGTTAAGGGGGACGGAAAAATGCCGCGCCCCGGCCCCGGTTATCTCGGCCTCGTAGACTCCGCCGTTTGAGGCGACTATGACCTCGTGTCCCCTGCGGATAAGCTCCTTCGCAAGCTCCGTTATATGCGTTTCAGCCCCGCCGATATCGAGGCCCATCGTGGCTAACAGTATCTTCATGCCGCCGTCTCTCCCAGAAGGCTCCATACGGTGCCGTTACAGCTGTTGTACTTTGAGTAGAAGGCGAGCGGGGCGTTTGCCGAGAGCTCATATATGCCGTCTGCAAAATACCGGCCGGAGGTTATGAAGCCCTGGGTCTTCACCGTGAGCACAACGTCGTACCTGTCCTCTATCTCAATAACCGGCACGCTGCCGTCCGGCATCGTCACCTCGCTTAATGAGCTTGTGACCTCGATCTTCTCTATTACGCCGATCGGAGTGTCGGTATCGAACTCGAATATCGCGTCACCCTCGCGGAGGCTCTGCACGGAGACGTCGCGCATTCCGCGTATCTTTATCTGATATTCAAATGGTTTGCCCACCTCGCTGACGACGGCCTTGTCCACCTTCTCGTGCCTGCCGACGGCGGCGAAGATGAGCGCGGCGACCAATATGACGAGGAGGATATCTATAACGCTAATCTTTCCGAAGAGCCTGCCCTCGGAATCAAACAGCTTTTTCTTCATTTCAGGCTCCCCCTCTCTATTCCGATGACAGTTGCGGCGCCGTAGTACCCCGGCCCGTTCATTCTTATCGACGTGCCGACCTTGATCGGCTGATTCCCCGCGACGTTTATATTGCCCGCGTCCTCGGTGCAGGAGGCGAGGATCGTTATTATAGCGGTCTCGGTAAGCTCCGTATCTACGTCGCTGTACTCCATAGTGTACTCATTGAACGTTCTTCTCGCAGTCGGCACTACTTCGACGGCGGTGACGGTTCCCATATCCCACTTGTGCGAGCGCTCCACGAGCTTATCGCCAACGCTGACGAGGTGCGCCGTCCCGTTCTGCATGCCCGTTATCTCAACGGTGTAGGATACCATTCCCGGCACGGGCTCGTCCGTCTCGGGGGCAGGCGCGTTCTTCGAGGGAGAGCGCGAGATAAATACCACCAGGGCGAGAGCCGCGGCGATCAGAATAAGAGCTATATCGAAAATATTGAAAATGCTCTTCTTTTTCGGCTTATTTTCCATTTTTGCCCATCTCCAATGCTTTTTTATATACCTTCTCGAGGTCGGCCGCGAAGCGCTCCCCCGTAAATCTCTCTCCGTATTCTCTAAGCGCGCCGCGCGATAGGGAAGCGTAAAGCTCAGGCGAGTCCATAACGAGCCTTATCTTCGCCGCCATATCCTCAGCGTTTCTCGGCTCGAACAGCAGGCCGGAAACGCCCTCGTTTACGAGGGACGGATTTCCGATCGTCCTCGAGCAGAGAGCGGGAAGGGCGACGCTGAAGCCCTCGATTATCGAAAGGCTCGAGGTCTCCGAAACGTAGGAGGCATTGAGCTGGATATCCATCGCGCTGAGGACTGCCCCGACGTCTGAGCGAAAGCCCGCCATTATCGCCGCGTCCTCAAGCCCGAGCTTGCTTACCTTCTCTCTCAAAGCCGCCTCGTATGAGCCCGTCCCGGCGATCAGAAGCTTGACGTTTCTGCCCTCGCCCCTCAGAATCGCAAGGGCGGAGAGCATATCGTCGTGACCCTTGTATTCCTCAATGCGGGCGAGGACTCCGAGAAGGAAGGTCTCTTTATCAACTCCGAAGCTCTGTCTCAGCTCCTCCCTCTCCTTATCGCCGAGGCGGGTAACCGGCTCGGCTCCGTTCATCATAACGTCCACCCGCTCGGGTCTTACGCCTATCTCGTATAAAAGCTCGGCGCCCGCGGGGGAAATCGCGATTATCCTGTCGGCGTAATGCTCGTATAGGTATTTGTAACCGAGCTTCAGCGGCGTCTTCGTTATCTTTTTTGAAAACGGGAAGGCTGAATGGCGGGTGACGACCGTTCTGACCCCGCTCCGCTTCGCCGCCATTCTGCCGGTGAGCGAGCCGTGGGTGTGCACCACGTCGGGCGCCTCAGCCTTTATGAGAGCCTTTAGCTTCCCCGTATCCTTCGGCGAAAAGGACTTGTCCGCCGCGATATCTGCCTCGATAACTCTCACGCCGAGGGCGTCGAGGCGGGGCTTAAGCTCGCTTCCCTGCGGGAGAATAACGGCGTTTTCAAATTCCGCTCTGTCATAGTGAGTGAGGTAGTTTAAAAGCGCTCTTCCCGCTCCTCCGATATTCGTATCGCTTATGATATTGAGTACCTTTATCATTCCGCGCCCTCCTTTCCGCTCTCCTCGGGCAGGCGGGCGAGGACAGCCCCGAACCCGATCACCATCCAGAAGACGAGCATGACCCTGTAATTATAGAACGAATAGTCCGTCGCGCTCTGGAGCATAAAGCCCGCGAGCCCGGCGAGGATCGCGGCGAGCCTTATCTTGAGCGTTCTGTCCGCGCCCCTTCTTATCCTCGAGGCGCATTGGCGGACGGTGCAGAAGATGACGCCGAGAAAAACAATGCCACCGGCGACGCCCATCTCAGAGAGTATCTGCAGGTAAAGGCTGTGCGAGTGCTGGGCGAGGGCGGAGTGCTGGCTGTAAACGGGGTATATATTGCGGAACGCCTCTATCCCCGTGCCGACTCCGGTGAGCCAATAGTCCTTGAGCATCGCGACCGTGCCTATCCAGATCGACATACGGTAGTTCGTCGAGGTATCGGACAGGTTTCCGATGCTGGCGAAGCGGCTCAGTATCGTATCCGGCAGGAAGAAGAAGAGAATCACGGCGCCTATGAGCCCGATTGGGATAAAGCGCACGTCCATAATAATGAGGAAGACGACGGCGGAGAGTATCAGGCCGAGCCAGCCGCCGCGGGAGTAGGTCAGTATCATAGCCGCTATCATAGCCCCCGTCGCCACCCCCGAGGCTATCCGCCCATTCACCGTTCCCGCCGTCAGCGTCATGGCGGCGCCGAGCGGGATTATCAGGAGGAGGTATTCGCTCAAAACGTTCGGATTGTCAAGCGTCGAATATACCCTCAGCGAGATGTTGTCGTTAAACGATTCGTCGATCCACTTCGTCGTACTTGTCGCACCGCGGAGAAGCTGAAGGATCCCGATAGCCGCGACGGCAAAGCCGGATATCATGAGGACGGCGGTGAGGATGTCGGCGTCCCTCTTTTTCCGGACGACGTTCACGAGGACGATCGGGAAGAGGATGAAGACGAGGGAGAGCGCGCCGCCCTTAATATTCGACGATACGTTCACGCTCGTGAGGGTGCAGATGAGATAGACGAGGGCGTAAGCGTAGATCCACTTGTTTATCGGAAGGTATCTCAGCTTAAGCTCCCCCCGCCCGAGATTTAGAAGGAGCGAGAAGCTGGCGGCGAGAGCCGATATAAGCGTCACCGTCGTCGGCGCTATCGGCGCTATAAGAGCCGTGAGCGCGAGCCAGAAAAACGAGCGCGTAAATATGGAGCCCTCAAACAGCCTGTCCAGCCTTAATGCCCGGAAAAAGCCCGTCCACGCACGGTTAAGCCCGATCTCTATCGAATTAAATGCGCTGGGCTCCCCGCTCCTCTCCCTTGCTCCGGCTATCGCCGAGGCGATAAAGCTCTTGTCCCATTGCCGCTCGAGAAAGGCGGCGACGGCGTTCACGAGTCTTACGAATATGCTCGCCTCAAGTATTCGTTTCAGCTTATCTGTCAAGACCTTCAGCTCCATTTCGTTTCGGTCATAATTTGCCATATTATCATCTAATTATAACCTCTCTGTCCGATTATTTCAAGTCATAATAAAGCCCGCTTGCCGCGGCTTCGGATAAATGCTATAATGAGGAAAACCACAAAGGGGCGGAGATAAATATGGTAGGAAAATATAAGGTAGTCACCCTCTGCGGCAGCACCCGCTTTAAAGACGAGTTTATGGAGGCGCAGAAGCGCCTTACCCTCAAGGGCTGCATAGTTATAAGCGTCGGCCTCTTCGGCCACTCCGGGGATAATGAGGTCTGGAGCGAAGGCACTAAGGAGATGCTCGACGATATGCACAAGCGAAAGATCGATATGGCGGACGAGATCTTCGTGATAAACGTCGGCGGCTACATAGGCTCGAGCACAAGATCGGAAATAGAATACGCCCTCGCTCACGGCAAGGGCGTAAGGTATCTTGAAGAAGCATAAAAGTACAAGCGCCTTCCCCTTCGAGGGGAAGGTGGCGCGTATGCGCCGGATGAGGTGTAGGCGCGTATGCGCCGTAAAACACGTTGCGTCAGCTCAACCGCCGCAGTGCGGCGGACACCTCATCAGTCTCGCCTTTCGGCGAGCCAGCTTCCCCTCAAGGGGAAGCCGTTTTTTTAGCTGTTAACTTTGTCTACAGTCTGAAGGGAGTATGCGAAATGGCATAATCCCCTTTTTATTGTGCGGCTCTGCTTGTATCAATAGCGGCGCTATTAACCCTCACAGCTCTGTAAATTCTCTGAGAAGCGGATAGAACCGCCCCAATGCCTCCGCATCGGATGCCCCGCTGCTTATCAAGCTGTTCCAGTGGCGCGTTCCGTTCGAATTATACCTCTTCTCGATAAACCTCTGAAAATCTTTATCAAAATGCAGGCGGTATCCCTTTAATTCGGAAAACGCCAATTCATACCCTCCCATAAAGTCAAAGAGCCTTTGAAGCGAGGGTTCTCCGATATATGCGCCGGGGCATTTTTCTACCTCAAAGAGCATATCGGTAAACATCTTCTCATTTTCGTCTATTCTCTCGGTATATTCCCAAACCATTTTAATCGCATCCTTCATTATCTTGTTCTGCCGGAGGTCAGACTATCGCTTCGTCAAGCAAAAAATCCACTATTCCGATATTTAGAACTCCGGTATCGTCATACCAGCGCTTTCGAATATCATGTCTGACAATGATTTTGGGAAATGAGTCTCCGGTCAGGCTGAATGGCCTGTTTTCCGTTATTATCTTTTCCTCATTCTCAAGCGCGTAGGCCGACTGGATATACGTCTTTTTTCCGCCGCGCGTTGCGACGAAGTCGATCTCCCGCGCTCTTTGTACCGTTTTCCCCGAGTCGTTCTGCTCGGCGCCGTAAACGATTCCGACGTCGACCTCGCACCCGCGTATTCTCAGATCGTTATAGATTATATTTTCCATAATGTGGGTCATTTCCTGCTGCCGAAAACCTATCCTTGCGTTTCGCAGGCCCAAATCTTCGCAATAATACTTGTTCGGATAATCAAAATAGTCCTTTCCCCTCACATCGTATCGGCGGCATTCTTCAAATAAATATGCGTCGGACAAATATCCGATATAGGCCTTAACGGTGTTCGCCGCAACGGTGTTTTCTCCCGCGAGCTTCTGTCTGGAATTCAGGGACTTTGCAATATTATTCGGGTTAGTAAGCGAGCCGACAGAGGAGCACAAGAGGTCAACCGCCACGGAAAGCACCTCCTCGCGCTTTATCCTCTTGCGTTCCACTATATCCCGCAGATACACCTCAGAGAAGAGCGATTTAAGATAATTCATCTTCGCTGTATCATCCGGTCTTGACAGAATCAGCGGCATTCCTCCGTAAAACGCATATTCATCAAAAGCCTCGGTCTTATCTCCGCCCACAGCGGAGTAAAACTCAGAGAAGCTTAAGGGGTGAACGCGGATCTCGTCGCTTCGACCCCGGAACTCAGTCAAAATATCGGTGGACAGCATTTTTGAGTTGCTGCCGGTAACGTAAATATCCAGATTTTGCAGCGATCTCAAATCATTCAGCGCATCGTAAAAGGTAATAGCTTTTCCGCTCGGATTAAAGGGGTTCGGCACCTCATCCGACATCTGTATCTCATCCACAAACAAATAATAGCGGTCTGATTGCCCTTCCACCCGCTCACGGACGGCCTTTGCAAGCTCCAGGGGATTGCGGTAGCGGATATCCCTGGCAAGATCCAGCTCAAAGGTTATAATGCGATCTTCAGCCACACCTTGCTCCAGCAGATTTTTTTTGAAAATGGTGCGCAGAAGATATGACTTTCCACATCTGCGGATACCCGTTATCACCTTGACTTGGCCGTCCCACATATATGAAATGATCTTTTTGAGATATAAATCACGTTTGATTTCCATAGCGGCGCCCCTCCGTTCATTGAGAACTTCGCTTATTAATTATGCAACTTCTCAATGAATATTATACTCGTTCCCGCAGAGAAATCAACGTTTTTATTGATAACTTGTAGAAATTTTTAGTCAACTTCTCAATTAGGGTGCATGAAAAATCCCCTGCGCGAGGAAATACGCGCAGGGGACTTTTGTGTTCTTGGGTGACGGAAGCAAGTGCTCTGTTTCCGGGTTTTCACACGAG
>ONTN01000034.1:10028-18607 GCA_900320765.1 uncultured Eubacteriales bacterium | reverse complement strand
ACTTGGAGCCGATGGTATTCGCCTCGCGGTTGAATTCCTGGATAAGGAAGTCGAGCTTTCTTCCGACTGGCTCCTTCGCCTCCATCAGAGAGCGGAGCTGGGAAATGTGGCTCCTCAGTCTTACGGTCTCCTCGGCTACCGCCGTCTTATCGGCGAAGATAGCGGCCTCGGTCAGTATCCTCTGCTCGTCTATCTGGATGCTGTCGAGCGCCTCGCGCATACGCTTTAGAAGCTTTTCCCTGTACTCAGAAACGGTAGCGGGGCTTCGCTCCTCGACTGTTCCGACCATTCTTTCTATCTCGCAGGCTCTTGAGAGCACGTCGGCTCTGAGCTTTTCGCCCTCAATTGCGCGCATGGCGTTGAAGTCGGATAAAGCCGCCTTAAGGATCTCCAAAAGGTCCCTCGCGAGAGCCTCCATATCCGTCTCCTCCTTGGATACGGTGAGGACGTCCGGCATTCTCGCAAGGCTGAGCGCGGTAAGGTCGTTCGCGATCTTATACCGGGCCGAGAGGGCGTTCACCGCCGCCACGTAGGCGTCGGCCACGGACTCGTTCACGCTGATAAGCACGTCTTCCGCCTCGCTCGAGTCGATCGTTACGAAAACGTCGACCTTTCCCCTCGAGATTGCCTTCTGCACCTCTGCCTTTATCTTATCCTCAAGCGCCGTATAGACCCTCGGGATGCGGACGCTGCAGTCGAGGAATCTGTTATTTACGCTGCGAAGCTCGACCGTGATCTTGAGCTTACCGGAAGCGCCTGTGGCGCTGCCGTAGCCCGTCATGCTTTTGACCATATCTTATTTCCCTCTTTTCATATGTGGAGCTATCCTTGAAATATAAAAGCCGATGGCTCGTGTCACGCCTATGTCAAAAACTATGAACACCGCGTTCAGTATCAGGTAGATTACCGGTACCGCCGCGTCAAAGGTGAAGAAAACGACGTTAAATACAAATATCAGAACGGTCACCGCCGCGTTAAAGGAGATAAGCTTTATCGCCCATTCTACGAGCTTCGGCCTTGTTCTTTCCGCGAAAAGCTTCATTACGGGATACCAGCCGAAGAATACGGCGTAGACTATCGCCCCGGTCTTCGTTGGCAGGATAAGAAAGCTCAGTACCGCGGTAACGATAAACACGGCGATTCCACCGCCGGCTCCGCTCTCTATGACCGCAGCTACGCCGCACAGGGAGGCAAGCGCCAAAAAGCCGAGCTGCCCCGTGGGCAGGACAAATGAGAGGTAAGCAAAAACCGTTCCGAGTGCGGAGAGCACCGCAAGGTAGGCTAAAGTGCGAGTCTTCATTCTCATATCATCTCATACAGCGGCAGAGCATATTGGCGCACATCATCGCGGTGCATACGTCGCACATATCGCTGCCGCTCGTCGTCGGAGCAGAATATGTGCTTCTGTAGGGGTAGCCGCCGCGGTTCACCATATTATAGGCCTGGGCGTATTCTGCGTTCGACGGCTCCATAGTCGCCGCCGTCTGGAAATACCCCGCCGCCTCGTCAAACCAGCCGCGCTTATAATAGACGCTGCCCATAAGGAAATGCCATTCAGCCGTTCTGTTTTGCTCGGCCTTTAGAAGGCTCTCCGCCCTTCCGAGATCCCCGGAGTTTATCGCTATTCTTATCTCATTATACTGAGCCGAGCTTTGCGCGCCCGAGCCGTAACCGTAGGTCTGACTGGCGCCGCTCCGCCCGTAGGACGAATAGCCGGAGGACGCGGAGGCGCGCTGCTTCTGCACGGTATCGTATGCCTCGTTTATCTCCTTCATTTTCTCCTCCGCCAGATCGGACAGAGGGTTATCGTGATAGTTATCGGGGTGATATTTTCTTACAAGCTCGCGATATGCTTTTTTAATCTCCGCGTCGGACGCGTTGCGCGAAACGCCGAGCACCTCGTATGGATCTCTCATATCGTATCTCCGTTTTCTCTAATCATTTCCTGTCTCGGAAGCCCGGCGGGCTTTTCGCTGTACCTTCCCTCAAGCACCGCCGATATCATTTTCGGTATTCCGAGATACACCGTGTTTTTTATTATGCCCGTCCAGTAGCTCTCACTTAAAAGCTCAGTATCGGCCATCAAGACGCTTGCCGATGCCTCGAGCGTAAGCCGGACCGCCTCCGTAACGCTTTTATCGCAGGGAAACGACGAAACGCCGTACCGCGCGGCGACGGGATTATAGCGGCCGCCGTCAAGATCGTCCTTTAAATCATTGTAGGCGTCGGCTATGTATATTATTCTGCCCAGGTGATAGAGCATATGATTCTTCACCCTGTCGTCCGAGGCGGAAGCTAAAAGCAGGGCAAATTTATCGGCGCTGCGGTCAAGGCTCAACTCGCCCTCGCTCTCAAGCTTTTGAAGCTCTCCGAGCCGAAGCTTAACCTCCAAGTTAAACTCCGGGTAGAGCTTCGACGCCTTTTTGCACGCTCCTTTTAGAAATGCCTTTCCGAGCTTTGCCTTAAGCCGTTTTCCTCCCTTTTCGTCGTCCACGTCGTCAAGAAGCTTATCGTAGGCGAGGATAACGCTGAGACCTGACGCCCGGGTCAGGGCGTCGGAGCGGCAGCATACGCATTTCGCTCTGAACGGGGAGACGGGGCAGCGGCGCATTTTCAGCTCCGGCGACTCCTTACCCTCGTATAGCAGCATAAACAGGAAGACGAAATCATAATTCAGGATAAAGCGCGACGCCGTACCGAATGAGCGCTGAAGCTCATGGCACATTCCGCAGTATGCCGCCCTGAAGCGGGAAAACTCTATCATCTTGAGCTCGCTGAGCTCAGGCTTTACGTAACCGAACATTCGCGTTAGCTATTTGGAACGGACGAGCTTTGCCCCTCGCTCGAAGTTTCCGCGCCCTCAGGCAGAAGCTCTATTTCAACGGTTATCGTATAATCTCCGATAACGTCGACTCTGTCAAAGCCGAGAACGGTAACGGAAGCGACGATGTCAAACTGTCCCGTCACCTCTCCCTGCTCCGCAAGGCTTGCCGTGACCTTGATATCGTCCGGCGTAACCGCGTTAAGATCCTCCTTCGTTCCGCGCAGGACGATCGCGCCCTGACCGAGAACGGTTACTCCGTAGCCCTCGGTAACGTCCGTAAAGTCGATATTCGGAACTGCGAAGCTCCTCGTCTCAAGGCCGATTACCTCCCATGTGACCGTAGCCGTCGTCTCTCCGGAGACGATGCTGCATCCCTCGGGCGGGATAATGCCGAAGGTCTGAGTGCCCGTTAGCCCAAGCTTCGTGGTGTTGACCGTTCCAAGCTGGATGGCGTCCTTTGTTGCGAGAATCTCGGCTTCGCCGTAAACTATAACTGTCTGAGGCTCGATAATAAAGGTCGTATTCTCCTCGGAATTGGACTTGCCGTAGATCTTATCGACGTACAGCGGAAGCTCCTTTTCCATTACGACCGGCAGGGTGACCGTAACGGTCGACTGGCTGAGTGTAAGGCCTTCTTTGCTGACCTCGTTCCCGTCTCCGTCTATCAGAGTGACCTCGCATTCGGCGGTCACCGAGCTTGTGACCTCGTCTCTGCGGAAGTAGACCGAAGCATAGGATATCTTCTCGACCTCGGCCTGAGGGCCGGAGACCGTTATCGTCTGCGTGGAGTACTCAAGGCTTCTCGCCCTGAAGCTTTCAGGCAGCACAACGTCGTATGTTCCCTTCACCTGGATACTGCGGCTTATCGACTTCTCTACCGTCACCGTTACGGCTGAGTAATTGGCGCGGTTTTCCGAAATGCCACCAGAGGAAAGGTAATTCGCAAATTCGAGATTGTAATTAAGCTGGTAAGTTCCGGGACTGGATGCGTGCTTCGTTACTATCTCCGACAGGTCGACAGTCGCCGTTATATTCTCGTTTGTAAGCCTCGTTACGGCGTTCCACTTGCCGGAAAAGCTGATGTTCAGCGACCTTGTGCTGACGTCGACGAGCAAGAGATCATTGGCCGCAAGCGTATCCTCACCGATAAAGGATATCGGGATATTTGATACGGTCTGCTCCACCTCGGGATTTTCAACGAGGGTGATATACGACCAGATAGCGATAGAGGCCACGATAGAGAATATTATATAGAGCGCAAGCGTTCCGCCGCTTCTCTTCTGCTCCTTTTTGTTTTTGTTGTTCATGGCTCAATCCTCCGCGTTTTTCCGGCCTATGAGCTTGCTGAAAAAGCCCTTTTTCTCGGTCTCCTCCGGCATAAGCTCTGCACGGATAAGCTTCTCAAGAGTATCCGGCTTCAGCCCTCTTCTGAGCATTCCCTCCGTGGCGACGGAGATATCCCCCGTCTCCTCGGATACGATAACTACGACGGCGTCGGATTTTTCGCTCATTCCGATACCGGCCCTGTGCCTCATTCCAAGGGCGCTCGAAATATTGCTGTTAGCTGAGAGCGGAAGCATGCAGGCCGCTCCGGCTATCCTCCCGTCCCTGATAATGACCGCTCCGTCGTGCAGGGGCGCCTTGTTATAAAAAATGTTCTTCAGAAGCTCTACGGCGGGAGCGGCGTCCACTATTGTGCCGGTCTTTATGTAAGCGTCGAGGTTGTTGCTGCGCTCGAAAACTATAAGCGCGCCGGTGCGGCTGTCCGACATGTCGGTGCAGGCCAGCACTGTCTGAGTTATTGCGCTTTCAAGGTTGCCCACCGGCTGCTTTCCGGAGAGCAGGGCCGAGAGCTTGGAGTTTCCCATCTGCTCCAGTATCCTTCTGATCTCGGGCTGGAATACGACGATCAGCGCAAAAATTCCCATCTCGAAGGCCCGACTGAGAAGATAGCTGACGACCGAGAGATGCAACACATTTGACAGCCACGTTGCCGCGATCAGCAGAACTATGCCCTTTATCAGGCTTGCGGAGTTTGTCTTTCTGACAAACGTAAGCAGCTTATAGATCAAGAAGGCGATTATCGCCATATCGAGAATGTCCCAGAATGAGACAAGCTGGACGATATTGACTATGTAGCTCCAGACAGCGTTTGCCAGTTCCTTTATCCTTTCCACGTATATTCCCCCAGTTAAAAGCGCGAACGCATATTATCGCATATTAAGTAACATCTTATTATAGCACGGGATTATCCGGTTTGCAACGGCGAATATAATAAAAAGCGTCCGCGGGATTGCATTCCGCGGACGTTATTGTGTTGACATAATCTTACTTCCGCCCTGTGGTTCGGGCAATATCCTCCGCTGCACTAAGAAATGCGTCTATTTCTCTCGCGTTTGTGAACGCGGATACGCTCAGTCTCACCGTCCCCTCCGGAAACGTGCCGAGGGTCTTGTGCGCCAGAGGAGAGCAATGGAGTCCCGCTCTCAGGGCTATACCCATATCCGAAAACCTCTGTCCCGCCTCCTCGGGGCTCAGCCCTTCGATGCCTAAGGATATCACGCCTGAGCCGTCCTTTCTATCCGGGGCATAGACCCGCGCTCTTCTTATTGCAGCAAGTCCCGCGGCTGCCCTGTAGGCAAGCTCACGCTCGCGCCTCAGGATGTTATCCTCCCCTTCGCGCATTACAAAGGCCATTCCCTTTGCAAGTCCGGCGATTCCCGCCGTGTTGTGCGTGCCGGCCTCAAGCCTGTCCGGAAGCTCCTCCGGCATATTGGGAAGAGCCGAGCTCGATCCGCTGCCGCCGAAAAGTAGCGGCTCAGCCCCGTTCTTAACGAGCAATAATCCTGTGCCCTGCGGTCCGTAAAGTCCCTTGTGCCCCGGCATGGCGATAAAGTCAGCGCCAAGCTTAGTAAAGTCCAGCTTGAACGCTCCGGCGGACTGGGAAGCGTCTATAATCAGAGGCACGCCTGCGCTTTTGCACTTCTCCGCTATCTCGTAAACCGGAAGGACGAAGCCTGTCACATTGGAAACGTGATTCACGGCGCACAGCTTCGGTTTTTCATTTAATGCGGTATCAAACGCCTCAAGCGTTTTCTCTCTGTCCATACCCGCCTCGGCAATTATCAGCCTGGCTCTGTTCGCCACGAGAGGGCGGAGCACTGAATTATGCTCCCAGCCGGAAATAAGCGCCGTATCTCCGTCCTTGATAAGAGAGTTTATAGCAATATTCAGCCCGTGGGTCGCGTTAAACGTAAACACTACCTTGGCGGGGTCGTCAACGTTAAAGAGCTTAGCCGCGGTCTCTCTTGCTGCGTATACAGTCTCGGCTGCCCGCATCGCGAAAGCGTGGCCTCCTCTTCCGGGGCTTGAGGCATATCTCATCGTTCGCAGGACGGCGCAGCCTACTGCCGGCGGCTTTTGTATCGTAGTCGCGGCTGAGTCGAGATAGATCACGGCCTCACCTCTTCGACCGGAAGTCCTCCCTCCAGTCTGTATATCCTGTTTTGCGAAAGCTGCGCTCTTTCGAGCTCATCAATGACCTGCTGCGGCCTTACCTTCAAAACCTTAACTGACCAGCCGCAGCCCTCCCGCCACACCGACGGCGGCGTTCTTATGACCATCGCCCTCCACCCACGCGCCGACAGCAGGCGTGCTACCCGCTGAGCCGCGGTCAGAGTGCGGCATACTATTAATATATCAAACATAAATAAAATCCTCCCACATAGTGGTCAGACCATTCTATGCGGGAGGATCGGATTATTTCTTATTCGTTCAAAAGGACGACGGCGTGGGCTGATATTCCCTCGAGACTTCCTGTAAAGCCGAGCCCCTCCTCCGTTGTCGCTTTTACGTTTACCCTGTTGGCGGAAATTCCGAGTCTCTTCGCGACATTATCCCTCATTCGCCCTATATAGGGCGCGAGCTTCGGCTTCTGGGCAATTATCGTTATATCCGCGTTGGATACGGAAAAGCCCTTTTCAGAGACAAGCTCCACGACCTTATCAAGCAGGAGCATACTGTCCGCCCCCTCGTATTGAGGATCGCTGTCCGGGAAGAGCCTGCCGATATCACCGAGGGCCGCAGCGCCGAGGATAGCGTCCATAAGGGCGTGGACAGCGACGTCGGCGTCGGAGTGGCCGAGAAGGCCGAGCTCATAGGGTACTGTCTCGCCGCAGAGGACGAGCCTTCTCCCGGTGGCGAATCTGTGAACGTCGTAACCGTGGCCTATTCTCATTCTCCGCGCCCCCTAAGTATCGCCTCGGCAAAGAGAAGATCGACCGGCGTCGTTATCTTTATATTTTCCTCGGAGCCCTTTGCGAGGTATACGTTTCCGCCCATCGCCTCAACCGCTGAGGCATCGTCGGTAAGCTCGAGTCCCTTCCTCTTGGCGTTCTCAAGCGCGGCCCTGATAACCTCCGCCGCGAAGCATTGCGGGGTCTGAACGGCGCGGAGCTTCGCTCTCGGCACCGTTGCAGCGACGAAGGAATCCTTCTCCTCTTTTACTGTGTCCTTTATCTCAACGCAGGGCACGGCGGCGGTATACTTAAGCGCCTTGAGCACCGTCTCCTTAATGATCTCTCCCGTTACGAGCGGCCTTGCACCGTCCTGAATAGCTATAAGCTTTGCCTCGGGTGAGGCCTCCCCAAGTCCGATGAGCACGGAATCCTGCCTCGTTTCCCCACCCCTCAGTATCTTCGTCGCCTTTTCTATCCCGTTTTCGGCGCAGAGGTCGGCTATTTTTACTATGCTCTCCTCGCGGGTGACGACAATAATCTCGTCGATATATTCAGAAGCCTGAAACGCGCGGAGAGTGTGAAGGATAACCGGGCTCCCTGAAAGATCGGCAAAAAGCTTATCCTCGCCGCCCATCCGGCTTGACGAGCCTGCCGCCGCTATTATCGCCGTACAGTACGGCGTTAGGGTTTTGCGAAGGCTTTTTTTCTTGAAAAGCGCCATAATTTGACCTCCGAGCTTCTTTTAACGTATGGTTGGATTATACCCCAAACGGCGGTTTTATTCAATAGCTTGTCGCCGAAACGGTCACGGGGCTCCAGCAGGCTGGGAGCACAGCCGTCCTTATCTCCTTATACTCATAGGTGCGGACATTAACATAATTCAGCTTCGTTCCGCTCACGCGCTGGGTGAGCTTAACAAGATTGCCGTTTTCGTCGTATTCCCATTCGTTTCTAACCGTCGTGCTCTCCCTCGTTTTCCCGTTTACGCGGTACTTCACCGTGTACGTTCTCGGACTCCCGTCCTCATTATAGCTCATTGTATAAGCGTAGGATATATCGCCGTAAACCGTCTCCCACGCCGTCAGTCTTCCCTCGGCGTCATACTCATAGCTTGAGCACTCCCTTGCTCCGAATGAGGTCTCAACGGCCTCTGAGAGCATCGTTCCGTCCATCGTCAGGACGGCCTTTTCCGTTCTTCTGAGGTCTCCTGCCGCGCTTCTCGTCTTCCCCGTTCTTATAAGGCGGCCGTTCTCCTCTAAGTATTTATAGCCCGTCTCAGCCCCGTCCGTGCCCTCTATCCTTACTATATTTCCGGTGCTGTAGTAATAATACGTTTTCGTTCCTGCTGAGTTTTTTACCGTTCTCGAAGCAATTCTTCCGTTATCGTGGTATGTGAGAAGATATATCTCCCCGTCCGTGTAACGGTAGCTCAGCGGCTTGCCCTGCGCGTCGTATTCTATCTCGAGTAAGGCCGTTCCGTTTTCGCTAACTTTTACGTTGTTCCCGACCTCGTCATA
>ONTN01000034.1:0-9994 GCA_900320765.1 uncultured Eubacteriales bacterium | reverse complement strand
TCCGTCAGTCTCCCACCTCTCGCTTACGCGAAGGTAGGTCACTCCGTTTATAACATTAAGAGTTCTTAGCGAAATAATCATCGCCTGCTCTCTCGTCACCGGCGCGTCGGGGAAAAAGAGGCCGTGTCCCGTACCCCGCAGTATACCGTTTCTCACCGTCCAGCCGAGCTCGTCCTTGACCCAGTGGTGCTTGGTATCCTCAAAGCCGAGGGGGTAGTTCGAGGTATCGACGCCGAGGACGAACGCAGTTCTGTTAATTATTGCAGCAGCCTGGGCGCGGGTCAGCTCCCCATCCGGCATAAAAAGGCCGCTGCCCATTCCCTTAATAATGCCCAGAGCGGCGCAAACGGACACGTTCTTATCCCCGGTATCGGAAAACACGGGCTCGCTGTCAGCGCCCGAAGCGAGCTCTTCCGCGCTCTTTCCGCTCGCTTTTTCAAGAATGCGGACTATCAGCTCCGCCATCTCGGCTCTTTTAATAGGCTCTCGGTAATCGCATTGAAGTGTCTCCGGCACAAGCCCCGCTTCGACAGCCTCACCGACCTCGGCCTCGGCCCACTGGTGAGGCCCCTCCTCCCCGGCGGCAAAGGCGAAGGGCAGGATAGAGAAGGCAAACATTAAGGCGAGCAGGGCGGAAATTATCTTTCTCAACGCACATTCTCCTTTAAAAAAGCACCGCCGAATAATCAGCGGTGCTTTACCTGGTCAACTGTTATCAGTCCTCGACTATAGCCTCAAGCTCCTCGGCGGAGGGAGGATTCGCGGTATCATATACCACGGTGGGCTCGTCGTCCTCGGGCTCTGCGGCCTTCTCGGGCTCGGCAGCAGGAGCTGCGGGCTCGGAGAGAGCGCGGATGGAGAGGGAGACCTTCTTGTTCTCGTTATCGATGGCGGTTATCTTCGCGGAAACGACCTGACCCTCGGAAAGGACCTCTTCGGGCTTGCCGATGCGGCGGTTCGCGATCTGGCTGATGTGGATAAGACCGTCGACGCCGGGAACGACCTCAGCAAAAGCGCCGAAGGTCATAAGCTTTACGATCTTGACCTCAGCAACATCGCCCACGGAGTACTTATCGGTGAAGACCTTCCAGGGGTTAGCGTTGGGATCGCGGTGGCCGAGGGATATCTTGCGGGCATCCTTATCGAAGGAAATAACGTAAACGTCAAGAGGATCGCCGACCTTGACGACCTCGCTGGGCTGATGGATGCGGTTCCAGCTGAGCTCGGAAACGTGGACCATTCCGTCAACTCCGCCGATATCGACGAACGCGCCGTAAGACGTGAGGCTCTTGACAACGCCGTCATAGTGCTTGCCGACCTCGATATTGTCCCAGACCTCCTGAGCCTTCGCGCGGCGCTCCTCGAACTGAACGGCGCGGATGGAGCCGACAACGCGGCGGCGGGGCTGGTTGACCTCGGTGATGCGAAGCTTGACCTTTTTCTTCAGAAGCTCGGTCATGGGAGCGTCCTTGGGAAGGCCGGAAAGGCTGGCGGGTACGAAAACGCGAACGCCCTTAACGAGGACGACTATGCCGCCCTTGTTCTCCTCTATAACGGTGCCCTCAACGGTTGTGCGCTCATTGCGCGCCTCGGAGATGGTCTCCCACGCCTTGTTGGCGTCGAGGCGCTTCTTGGAGAGAGCCACGGTGCCCTCAACATCGTTCACGCGGGTAACGAAAGCTTCGATCTCGTCGCCCACTTTGAAATGCTCGTTTACGTTGAAGTTAGGTTCATCGCTAAGCTCGGTAATGGGTATATAGCCGGATTGCTTTGTGCCGAGATCCACAGACACTTCAGTCTGGGTGATCGAGGCGATAATGCCCGAAACCTTCTCTCCCGTATGTAAAGTTTTGATGGAACGCTCAAGCATTTCCTCGAATGAAGCTTCCGCTTCGGTGGTTTCCACGTTCTCCGTGGATTTGATCTCGTCACTCATTTTCCTGATTACCTCCTTAATTATCCACTCCGGTGTGCTGGCTCCCGCAGTTACGCCCACGGTATCGAAGCTCTCGAGCTCGCCGATAGGAAGCTCGTCCGCATTCTCGATGAAAAAAACTCTTCGGGAAAGCTTGGAGGCGATATCGGCAAGATGACGGCTGTTGGCGCTCTGCCTGCCGCCGATCACTACGAAGGCTTCGCATTTTGACGCAAGCTGACTGACTTCGCCCTGGCGCCGCGAAGTGGCATTGCATATTGTATCAAATATTTTGCAATTTGTACACAGTTTTTTTATATTTTTTACAATAATCTCAAAGATTTCTCGCTCGGCTGTGGTCTGCGAGAGGATGGAAACGGGATCATCCGGCAAAATGACGCCCTCGGCTATCGCTTTTTCGGTCTCAGACACTCCGCCGAGTACTATCATCTCCCGCCCGTCGGTTATCGCCCTGACCTCCGGGTGCTCCCTGTCGCCCACGATCACGACCTTTCGTCCTTCGGCTATCTCCGCCTTTGCAAGGTCGTGCACCCTTTTTACCATTGGGCAGGTCGCGTCGATTATCTCGGCGCCGGCTGCGGAAAGCTCGGTGTAAACACGCTCGGGAGCTCCGTGGCTCCTTATTATCACGGCGTCGCCCTTACAAGCCTCCGAAGCGTCGGCTATCGCCGATACTCCGAGGGAGGCAAGCCTGTCCGTAACTGCGTTGTTATGAATGAGCTGGCCGAGAGTTACGACCCTTCTCCCGCTCCCGGCGTTTTTTTCGGCTATGCTGACGGCGCGCTGCACTCCGAAGCAGAATCCGGCGGACTCGGCAAGAATCAGCTTTTTCATTCCGCCAGCGCTCTCCTGATAAGCCCCGTTATCTCGGCAAGGCTCTCCTCAAGAGTTCTCTCCGAGGTATCGACAAGCACGGAGTCCTCCGCAGGCTTAAGCGGCGCTATCTCTCTGTGCGAATCGTTGTAATCCCTCTCCTCGATATCGCGCAGCACTTCTTCAAACGTAGTAATAATTCCCTTCGCCTCGAAATCCTTGAGGCGGCGTCGGGCCCTAACCTCAGCGCTTGCGGTGAGGAATATCTTGAGCCCGGCGTTCGGAAGTACGACCGTGCCGATATCCCGTCCGTCCATAATTACGCTGTACTTTTCTGCTAGCGACCTCTGGGTATCCAGGAGGAAGGCTCTTACCGCACCAATGGCGGAGACGTCGGAGGCGTACTTTGTGACCTCGGGCGTTCTTATACTGTCCGTTACGTCCTTGCCGTTCAGTATCATTCTCTGCGCCCCGTCCGCGTACTTCATCCCGATATCTATCTCGGGCAGCAGAGCTGTCACTCCTGCCTCGTCGCGGCTGCCGACGCCCTTTGAAAGAACGTAGAGCCCGACCGTGCGGTACAAGGCGCCCGTGTCAACGTAAATAAGTCCCAGTTTTTCGGCCGCAAGTCTCGCAAGGGTGGATTTTCCCGCCCCAGAGGGGCCGTCTATCGCAACGTCAATGTGCTTCATTTTAATGCTCCCCTTATCATTTTCAGCTTTCGGTATCGCGTTTGCCGCGGCGAACGCCGTTGACCACGCAATCTGAAGATTAAACCCGCCAGTGTATGCGTCAACGTCGATTACCTCTCCGGCGAAATAGAGCCCAGAGCATTTTTTCGACTCCATCGTCTTCGGGTCTATCTCCCTCGTGCTCACGCCGCCGGAGGTGACTATCGCCTCCTCTATCGGTCCCGGTGAAACTGCTGTCAGCTCGAAGGACTTTAAAAGGCTCACAAGCCTGCGTCTCTCCTCCTTCGTGACGGAGTTTACACGTTTTGCGGGATCGATTCCCGATCTTTTGATGAGTACCGGTATCATACTGCGCCCGGCAAGGTCGGATAAAGCGTTTTCAAATTCTCTGTTCTTATACTTTTCAAAATCGCGCAGCACTCTCGCGTCAAGCTTCTCCTCGCTGAGCGCGGGCTTTAAGTCGATATAGAGCTTATATCTGTTCTTCTCATAATCGCGCATATGCGCGCTCGCCGAGAGAACGAGCGGGCCCGATACTCCCCTGTGCGTAAAAAGGAGCTCGCCCATATCCTCAAAAACCGCGGCGCCCTTTTTGTTCTCAACCCTCAGCTTAACGTTGCGGAGGGAGAAGCCCGCCATCTCGGAGCAGTCTTCCTCGGCGCAGCATACCGAGACTAAAGACGCCGCGGGAGGAACGATCGTATGCCCCGCGCTCTCTGCAAAACGGTAGCCGTCGCCCGTTGAGCCTGTCAGCCTGTAAGATATGCCGCCGGTCGCGATTATAACGCTTTTCGCCGTATAGCGTCCGGCTGAGGTGTCGACCCCGGCGATCGCCCCGTTTTCGATAACGAGCCCCTTCGCCTCGGCAGTTAGCCTTGCTACGCCGCCATCCTTTATATAGGACCTGAGCGCGTTTACGATGTCCGCAGCCCTGTCCGACTGCGGAAAAACGCGAAAGCCTCTCTCAGTCTTGAGGGGCACGCCTCTCTTCTCGAAAAAACTCATTACAGCGGAGGGCGGGAAAGCGTTCACCGCGCTGTATAAAAATCTTCCGTTCGTAGTGCAGTTGTCGATAACCGTACGCACTTCGGCGTTGTTCGTTAGGTTGCAGCGTCCCTTACCGGTTATGCCCAGCTTTCTTCCGACCTTGTCGTTCTTTTCGATCAGAAGCACTCTGAGCCCGCGCTCGCCCGCCCTTCCCGCGGCAAAAAGTCCGGCGGCTCCCCCGCCGATAACTATTGCGTCAAAATCATTCGTGCTTCTCATAGACCTCGTATTCCGCCCACATCGCCTCAAGGCGTTCAAATTTCTCCTCAAGCTTATCTCCCGTGCACTCGGCAGCCGCAACGACAAGGGCGTTTATCAGGCTGAGCGGAGCGACGAGGGAATCCAAAAACGAAAGCATATCACTGCGGGCATAGAGCTTTATATCCGAATTCTTCGCGACGAGGGACGAACCCGAATCGGTTATTCCGATCACCGAAGCGCCCATATCGCGGGCAAACTGGATCGCGGTTATCGTTCTGCGGGAGTAGCGCGGGAACGAGATCGCTATGCAGACGTCCTTCTCTCCGATATGCTGAATCTGCTCGTAAATCTCGCTCGCGGCGGACTGGTTTATAACTCTTACGTCCTCAAACAGAAGGTTTAAGTAAAAGCCGAGAAAGCCCGCGAGATACGAGGACGAGCGGAGACCGATAACGTATACGCTCTTCGCGTTTACTATCTTCTCGACAGCCTGATTGAAGGCGGCCACGTCGATATCCTCAAGCGTGTTCCTTATCTTCTCAACGTCGGAGTTCAGCACCGTGTTGAGAATGTCGCCCTTCTCCATTATCTCCTTCGACGCCTCGATGCGCTGCACAGTTGTAAGGCGGTTTTTGATAAGCTCCTGAAGCGCTCTTTTCATTTCCGGATATCCTTCATATCCCAGATCGGCGGCAAAACGCACCACGGTGGACTCGGAGACGTTCGCCGCCTTTCCGAGCTTTCCCGCCGTCATAAAGGCAGCCTTATCGTAATTTGCCGTAATATATTTTGCGATCTTTCTCTGCCCCTTGGAAAAGCTTGGGGTCTTCTCGGCTATCACCGCAAGAACGTCGTAATCCATTTTCTTCTCCTATCGTAAAAAAGCGTATGCGCCACTTGCGCATACGCCTATAATACATATTATCTTCTCATATTTCAAGCGATTTTTGCAATTTTTCTTTCATAAAAAATGCAAAGCCTTCATTCGCCGCGCAGTAATCGAAGCTCGCTCTCGGAAAGTCTGCGCCACTTTCCCTTTTCGAGCCCTCCGAGGCTCACTCCGCCCTCGTTGGTTCTTACGAGCCTTGTGACCGTAAGTCCCGCGATCTCGCACATACGGCGGATCTGGCGGTTTCTCCCCTCATGTATCGTAATATCGAAAGAGGCGCTGTCGCCCTTATCGGTTATTATCCTGATATGCGGCTTTTTAAGCGGCCTTCCGTCAAGCTCCATCGGCTCGGCGAGGCGGGCAAGCCCCGAAGCGGTATTGCCCCTCGCCCAAACTCTGTATGTCTTTTTTCTTTCAAACGACGGATGGGTCAGCATATTTGCAAGTTCTCCGTCGTTCGTCATAATCAGAAGCCCTTCGGAATTGAGGTCAAGCCTGCCTACGGGATAGACCCTCACGCCTACGTCAGTCACGAGATCGGAGACTGTCTTTCTCCCCTGCTCGTCCTTCATCGTCGTAACGTAACCCACGGGCTTATTCAGCATTACGTAAACCTTCTCCTCCCGAGAGGCGGGAAGCGGAACACCGTCCGCCTCGATCCGGGCAAGGTCGGGGTCGACCTTAGTCCCGAGCTGAGCGAGGGCTCCGTCGACCCTTATCCTGCCCTCGGAAATAAGCTGTTCCGCCGCCCTTCGGGATATCCCCATTCGGGCGGATATAGTTTTCTGCAGTCTCTCTTCCATTTTTCACCGTGAAAAGTAGCCGAATATCTTATCGAAAATGCCCTGTCGGGTCGGCCAAAGCACCTTGGCTCCGGTCTCATAGACGAGGTCGGCTCTGTATATCTCTTCTCCGTCCTTCTCGTATACTATCATTCCTGCGTAGTCTCCGGCGGCGACGGGCGCGTAAACGAAGTTCGGGAGGTATATCTCCTGCGTTATCTCCTCGTCCTCATCAAGGAGGAAGGCCGTCTGTGATGTTGGAACTACTCTCACATGTGATTTGTCGCCGGAAACCACCTGGATGGCGGCGCAGGGCTCGCCCACTGCCGCCGTCCTGAAAACCTTTCTGCCCTCAAAGCCCCAGTCGTATGCCGCGGCGTGATCGTTATAGTCGTCAGCATCGCTCAGAGTAACGTAAATCAGGGTCATACCGTTCCGCTTGCAGGCAGTTACGAGAGTTCTGCCCGCCGCCTGAGTATATCCGTTCTTTACCCCGATAAGACCATCCACGCTCCAGAGGAGCTTGTTGTGGTTTGAAAACGTTCTGCCCATGACCTTCGCCGTCTTCGTGGAAACGATGAGGCTGAAGGTGGGGTTTTTAAGCGCCTCGGCCGCGAGCAGAGCCATATCGTGCGCTGTGGAATAATGCTCAGCCCCGTCGAGCCCGTGGGGGTTTTCAAAGTGGGTATTCGTCATACCGATAGCTTCGGCGCGCTTATTCATAAGCCACGCGAAGGAGCCGATCGTGCCGGAGCAATGGACGGCGAGAGCATAGGCCGCGTCGTTCGCCGATTCGAGCAGCAAGCCGTAAAGCAGCTCCATAACCGTGTACTTTGATCCGCCGCGCAGATATAGCGAGGTGCCTGGAACGCTCTCGCAGGCCTTCGGCACGGTGACGACCTCGTCAAGCCCGCAGTTCTCGATTATAACGAGGGCTGTCATTATCTTCGTGGTCGATGCGATAAGCCGCCTGTCGTCCGCGTTATTCTCATATATAAACGTGCCCGATTCCGGCTCGTAGAGCGCGCTCGAGCGGGCCCCGTCTTCAAAGGCGAGGGCCGAAAAGGCAAGCGATAGCAGCATCGCCGCCGCCACAATCCCTGAAATTATCTTTCTCGTAGTAATACCCTCCGGTTTGAAAGGATGCGGTTATTATTCCGCACCTTCTGCGGATTATTCTCCGACGAACTCCGTCTCGGGCTCGGCAGGAGCCTCGGCTTCCTTATTTTTCTTTGAAAGCATTCCGCTGAGCTTGTCAATGAGATCGGGGGCGGAGTCCACAAGCCTCTCGACCGTAGTGACGGCGGGCGCCTCCATATTCATTATTCTCACATGTCCGTCCTTGATGACTACGAATGCCTGCGGAGCGATCTTTACTCCCGCTCCGCTTCCGCCGCCGAAGGGGTTCTTCTGCCCGTCCTTCACGTTTTTGGAGACAAAATCGGTTCCGCCGGAGGCAAAGCCGAAGCTTACCTTGCTGACGGGGATCAGAGTAACGCCGTCCGTCGTCACGATAGGCTCGCCGATAACAGTGTTGATATCCACCATTTCCTTGACCTTGCTCATCACGGTCTCCATAAGTTCGCTGGTCGGATGCTTATCCATTTTTTTCTTCCTTTCCGCCCGCGTTCCATCTCAGATATGCCTTAACGGCCGGGATGAGCCCGCAGACAACGTAAATTATTTCCCAAATCATTAGTGTGAGCTTTGCGCTGATATATATTCTGTCGCCCTCTCCGTCAAAGCTGACGAAGGTGCGTATATCACTCTTTTTTATTCTGAATGCCTTCTCCGCAATGGGAAGTAAAACCCCGGCTAAAGCAGAGCTTTTACCGTAGTTCATCGCGGCGTCGTAGGGGTCAGGCGAGGCCGAGGTATAATAGAATTTGAGGTAGTTTACCGTCAGCTTTTTTCTAAAGCGGTTCAGCGTATTGAATACCGCCTCGAGCACCTTGAGTATAAAATCGACCGTTCCGCCCTTTTTCTTTTTCTCGGGCTCCGGCTTCTCTTCCTCCGGTTTTTCTTCCTTTTTCTCTTTCTTTTTCTTCTTTTTCTTTTCTTTTTTCTTCTTCTCGCCCTTCTCCTTCTTCGGCATAATGCCTATCCTGATAAACCCGAGGTGGGCGGCAAGTATGATCCCGTCCTCAGAGTATTCAAAGCTCGCGCCGAGGGGAATAAGGGCTATCAGGACAAGAACGAGGAGAATTATCAGAACGACCCTCATTGCGTTTCCTCCGTCTCCTCCGGCTGCGTATCCTCCGCGGCCTTCGAGAGAGCGTCGATGGAGCTCTGAAGCTTTATCTGGTCCTCGCTTTCTTCTCCCTCCTCCGGAAGCTCGGGAAGCTCCTGCAGAGAGCTCAGGCCGAAGGTCCTAAGGAAGGTGGGCGTCGTTCTGAAAATGGTGGGTCTGCCGGGCGCGTCGAGATGGCCGCAGGGCTCGATAAGTCCGCGCTCCTCGAGCACGGAAACGGTGTACGAGCTGTCGACTCCCCTGACGGACTCGATATACGCCCTTGTGACAGGCTGGAAATACGCCACTACGCTGAGCACCTCAAGCGCCGCCTGCGAAAGCTTCGGCGGTTTTCTTGTCTCAAGCGCGGCGCGGATATAGTCGGCGTATTCCGGCGCGGAGCAGAGCTGGAGCATATTATCCAGCCTTATGAGCCTTATTCCGCTCCCGTTATAGCTGAGCTCGTCGGCAATGCTCGCGGCGGCGTCGCAGATAAGGTCGGGCTCAGCGGCGAGGACGGCGGCTATCCTGTCTATTCTGACCGGCTCTCCCGCGGCGAAAAGGATGCCCTCTATCGCTCCTTTAAGCTCTCTCAGTTCCACTCTGTCCGCCTCCTTCCGACTTTGCCATTACAGTAGTATCTTTTCCTTCTCCAATTATACCGATTTTTCCCGCTTTTGCAAGCTCGAGAAGGGCTATAAAGGTGGCGACGAGCTCGGTGCGGGACTTTGAGCGGTTAAAAAGCTCGGTGACCCTCGTCTCTCCGCCGTGCATTAGGACTATCAGAATCTCCTCGGACTTCTCCGAGACGGAGTAGGTTATCCTTGAGGGCATCGTAAACCGCGGCTCGTTCATTATTGCCGAGACCGCGTCCTCTCTCGACAGCACTCTCAGGATCGCCTCAAGTATATCTTCCTTCTCGTGGACGTATTTGTACTCCTTTTCAAGCGGGATATACTCGGGCGGCTTTGTCATCATTCCGGCGCCCCGGTAGTACATTGCTCCGAGCGGATCGCACACGGCCTTTATTCTCTCGTAAACGTCCCTTCTCTTGAGCCTCTCAAGGCTTTCGATAAGCTCCTCAAGCTCGCTCGGCTCCTCGCCCGCGCTCAGAAGCATACGCGCCTTGATATACACGAGGTGGGACGCCATCTGCACGAACTCGCTCGCGATCTCAAGATCCATCGCCTTCATCTCGTCGAGATAGGCGAGGTACTGGTCGAGAAGCTCGGATATCCTTATGTCCTTTATCTCTATTTTATTTTTTGCGAGAAGCTGGAGTATCAGAGTGAGAGGCCCCTCAAAGTCCTCCATCTCGTCGGAGGTCTTTATGACGCCCTCCAGCCGGAAGGTCGGATTTTCCATAGCTTGTCCACCTTGAAATTAATCGGTCAAAAAAGCCCT
>ONTN01000081.1 GCA_900320765.1 uncultured Eubacteriales bacterium | reverse complement strand
CGCCGGGGCAATAACCCCCGAGACTATCACGAGGCTGCAGGAGATAAACCGGGAATATCAGGCGCTCAAGCAGGACAAGAAAACGCTGAGGGCAGCAGAGCCCTTCAGGGAGATTATCGATAAGGGAGGAAATAAAAATGAGCAAGCACAGAACCAGAACGAGAGCGAGCGGGCAGGCGTCGAACAGACCGAGGGAGACCTGTCACTATCTGATGAGTACGCCGGACGGAGAGCAGCTCAGCGTAAGCGGATCGAAGCTCCCGGAGTTTCTCAGGAGGTACGGCTCAAAGGCAGGACAGCAGAACAGCGACAGGCAGCCGTAACAAGGCGCGACGCGGCGGCAGCTCAGCCGTACGTTTCGCCTGGAACGCTGGGGATAGAAAACGGATCTGACGTTCAAAGCATGAGACTTTTACCCCGCGCAGACTGGGACGCCGAAGTCACGGCGGCCGAGGAATACGCAGCCTCGCACGGCGTCAAGAACTTTGTGCCGTTTATAGGCGAGATGTATATAACGGACGGCAAAGGCAACAGCGCCGCGGCGGACGCCTATATCGACTTTTCGACGGGAACGCTCTACGTCAGAGCCGATACCCTCAGCACGAGCGTCTCAGAGAACACGGAGCACGAGATCAACCACTGGCTTTCAAATCAGAACGAGTGGCTTGTCGACGACTTTATGGCGGCAGTAAAGAAAAACAAAGAAGCCGCCTGGAGACCCGTTTACGAGACTTACAAGCGGCGGTATTCGGCTATTGCGGACTTTGACGCTATGAGCGAAAAGGAAGCGGAGCTGTACGTGTTCGACGAGATCCTCGGCGACGCCAAGGCGCGGATAGACCGCTTCGGAGTCAGAGCGAGCGCGTTCAATGCGGCAGCAGAGGCAGCCTATGCCGGAGAGGTTACGGGCAGCGAGGCGCGCGAAGGCGTGAACGCAATGACCGACGAGACCGCCGCGGCGACGGAGAGAACAAACGGACCGGGAAAGCTGGCGCTGAACAGCAACGATCTACCGAGAACTTTTCTTGACTATAAGGATTCGGAACACACCGAAAAGGCAATATTTGATACTATGAATCGAATAGCTGCCGGGGATGGCTTTGTTGGCCTTACCGAGAATGATGTAGAACAAATTGAAGATATTATCCCGTCTGGCGGCTATAAGAAAGTAAGAAAAGGCATAAAGAATCTAATAAAAAGCATGTTCGGCGATGATGTGTACTTCTCTATCGGGAACAGCAAAATTGTAGCAAGGATTACAAGCAGGGCTGCGGAACACTATGCATTGTATGCTACAAAAGAAAAAGCTGCTTTAACAAAGAAATTCGCAGAACTAATAAAAAAGTCAAGATATTCTTATAGTTCGCATCATGATGAACATTTAGAAGGGGAGTATAATAAAGCGACCGTAAACAACTGGGATTACTTTGTGTCGGCAGTAAAATACAAAGATGAATTAATTCCTGTAGTTTTTAGTGTTAGATCCATTGACGAGGATGTTAGAGCGCAAGTATATTCAATAGCAGCAGGATTAGAAAACAACTTTGGAAAAAAAGTAGAAGCAGTTACTACCCACGAGGACGCAATCCGATATAAATCGGAAAGTCGCCGTTCGATTTATGGTAGAATGGCTGCTTCTAACAACGGGATAATATCACAGACTGTTAACTCTGTCAATACCCAAAAACATGGCGGCCGTTCTGCGATATCGAACGAAGAGTACTGGGAGACGAACGAGCTTAACGAGGAGCGGGACGCGATCAGGCAGGAGATACACGAAAAGGAAAGCGAGGAATACAACACCAAGCTTCTCCGTGAGGGCGGCGTCGAAGCAGTCACAAAGAACGCTACCGAGATCCGGAAGCTTGAGAAAAAGCTTGCTGAGGCATACGGCGATAAGGAACGGAAGGTAAGGACCGAGACAAAAGTTAAACCCACGATATCGAAAGCTGAGCTCAGACAGAGCCTTATGAGGACGTTCTCGACGCCGGAAGGAATGAGACAGGAAATCGGGAACTATATCGACAGCTTCGCCGATAAAATCGTCAGAAACGGGGCCCTCACAGAGGCTGACAGGACAGCACTGTTTGACAGGCTCTATGAATCGGGAGTGATGAGAGTCAAGGCCGACGAGTTCTATTCCGACATGGCGAAAGATCTCAGGCAGCTCCGTATATACGTTAACGAGCAGACAAGGGGTGACTTCGGCGACGACTGGAACGACATCAGAAAAAGAGCGTTCGCGGCCGGGATATATCTCACAAGCAGCATAAAAGACCGAGGCGCTGATTCAATCTGGCGCGAATTCTCAGAGTACATGCCCGGGCAGTTCGACCCCGACGAGATTGACATGCGTACTATGATCGAGACTATCGTGGGCTTTGCCGAAGAGGGCAAGGATCAGAGAATGAGCCTCGCCGAGTACACGGATATGCTCGTGAACGAGCAGCACATTCCGGAAGCGGAGATATTTAGAGAGTTCGAAAATCAGCTTGATTATAATCTCAAGGCATTTGCAGAAAAGGCTGGACTCGAGATTAAGCTCAAGAGCACAACGGGAGCCGAAAGCCTGAAAAGAATGAGAGAGGACTACCGTCAGAAGGTGAACGATCTCAAACAGGAGAGCGCCGAGAAGGTCAAAAACGTCCAAAACGACTTACGGCAAAAGTATAGCGACCGGGAAGAAAAGAGAAGGCTTGAAGCTCGCTTGCGCGACGAGCAGAGGCGCGAGCGTCAGGCGCTGCGGGAAATGCAGGAGAGAACGCTCAAGCAGCTCCAGTGGATAAAACGCAATCAGAACAAGATGAGCGCCGAGCAGAAGGTCGCCGCTGCGGATATTCTCGCAGACTTTGACCTTTACGCCATAGGTCAGGCAAACGAAATGAACTGGTCTAAAAAGCACGGCGCAACATGGAAAGATCTCAAGCAGATGTACATTGACGCAAAGGCTGACCCGAACTTTATGCCGAGCGAAGAGCTTGAACGCATCGTTCACAGGCTCGACGACGCGAAGATCGGAGATCTCGACGTCGACGCGCTTACAGATCTGTACAAGGCGGCTATAGGATTCCGGCAGGAGTACTATTCGAGGAAGAATATGCTCGGTACAACCGAGCACGAGCTTATTCAGCAGGTCTACGAGGAGAGCACGGCTGAGCTTAAGGCCGCCTCGAAGAACAGGAAAGCCGGTAATTCCGGGCTTGCCGAAAAGTTCTTCAGTGAATGGCAGCTTACTCCGATGAACCGGCTTGAACGCATGGCGGGCTGGAATCCCGACAGCACGTGGTACAAGAGTATGGCGCGGCAGCTTGAAGAGGGCGAGCGGGAGATGCGGCGCTTTGAGGCGAGGAGCAAGGCATATCTCGCCGAATTCAACGAGACTCATCAAGAATGGCTCACAAAGGCCGATGGACAGGGCAAAGAAGCAATTTGGTATGAGCTTGAGGTTCCGGAGCTCCTTGAGTACGGTAAAGGCGATAAGCCTATATTCGGCAAGACGATCAAGGTCTCTATGACGCCGCTGCAGAAGGTCCATATGTACCTTGAAAGTAAAAACTTCGATAACCTCCGACATATGGAGGGAGGCCGCACGTTTGCAAATAAGGAGCTATACGCAAAGGGCGAGCGGGCGGAAGCGTTCAACCAGGGGACGACCGTCAGGCTCGCGCCGGAGACGGTGAAAAAGATCGTCTCCAACTTGACCGCAGAGGAGCAGGAGCTTGCGAACCTCCTTGAGAGCTACTATAACACCTTCGCCCGCGACGCCATCAACGAGAAGAGTAATATCCTCTACGGCTACGACAAGGCTATGAACAAGAATTACGCGCCGATTTTCACGAACAAGAACTACGTACATTCGGAAGCGGGAAAATTCGATCTCACAGCCGAAGGCGTAGGAAACCTCAAGGAAAGAAACGGGTTTTCAGGCAATCCGAGCCTTAACATCAGCGCGATCGAGGCGTTCGATAAGAGTGTCGAAAAGACAAAGAAATTTGTCGGCCTTGCGATCCCGGTCCGTAACTGGAATTCGCTCCTTAACTGGAGGAATGGGCAGGATACAATGAGGCAGAATATCACGAACTCCTGGGGCGGCGACTCGGTAAAGTGGATAGACGATCTTCTCGTTGAGCTGCAGAACGGACGCGAGATCAAACACGAGGCGATCGACGCTGCCGTTAACAAGGTGCTGAGCAAGTACATATCCGGAGTATTCGGCTTGAACCCCTCAATAGTGCTGAAGCAGTTCGCGTCTTTTCCGCTTGCGGCAACGTATCTCGGCTGGAACAATATGCAGGACGTTTTCAGAAAAGTGGACGACAGCCTTGTAAACACATACACGAGCGAGCTCGCTTACCGACTTCTCGGCTATTCCTCGCCCGAGACGGCGCAGCTCGTCGAGAATCCGACGAAGCTTCAGCAGAAGGGCATTCTCAACTTCGCCCTCGGCGGCGGCGCTATAACGTGGATGGACGGAGCGACGGTAAGAACGCTTTGGAACTGGTCCGAGAATAAAGTCAACCGAGAGAACGCGCTGAGGCCTGAGAACGAACGCCTTAACAAGGGGACGGAAGAGCAGATAAAGAAGGGCGATTCCGAATACTACAAAGAGGTGGCCCGCGTATTTGAGGAAGCAGTCAGCCGAACGCAGCCGATGTACGACGTAATGCACCGAAGCGAGGCTATGCGCGGCGGCGGGGCCATCCAGAGAGCGTTCACGCTGTTTAAGACCGTCCCGCAGCAGGAGTATAATATGCTCGCGCAGTCGATAGGAGAGGCGAGGTATTATAAATCTATCGGAGCAGATGAGAGCGTTATTCGAGCGGCGAAAGCAAAAACGGGCAGGGCGGTGCTCGGCATCGTTACCGGAAACCTTATGATCGGCGTTATCACGTTACTGAATGCGCTTTGGAAGAGCGGTGCGAAGAGATACAAGGATAAGGACGGCGAACTTACTGTCGAAAGTGTCCTCGGGCAGTTCTTAAAGCAGTTCGGCGCCGATACCCTCGGAGTATCAATATTCGGAGATACGGCTGCGGACATTCTCGGTAACTTCTTCTGCGGAGACAAGCTTTATGATATCGAGACGCCAGGTATGGGACAGATAAACGATATCATAGAAGAGTTGAGTAAGGTCGGAGACGGGCTTAAGACTTTCGTCGGAGAGAGCCTTAACATCATCTCCACCGGCGGAGACTGGGGGCAGTACGCTGACGAGAACAGCGATAAGCTCCTTTCGGCCGTCGACAAGGCGGCGCGGATCCTCGGAACCTATATAGCGGGACTGCCCACAGATAACATCAAGGGGTATCTGCTCGGAACGCTTAGGCTCGTCTCTCCGAAGATCGCGACAGCGTATGAAGATCTTCTCGACCGAGCGGACAAGAGCGGGCTGAAAGGGCTGGAGGGCGAGGCGCTCAGAATGAGAACCGGGCACGTCCTTCAGGACCGCGTCGGCGGAGTCTCCGAGGAGACTATAAAGGCCGTGGCGTCACTTTATGAGAGCGGGCATAAGGCGGCAGTGCCGCCGGATATCTCGGACGGTTATAGCGTCGACGGGGAGAAGAGAGAGCTTAATGCCTTCCAGAAGCAGGTTTATAAAAATACGTGGAAGAGCATAGTTCAGGAGAGCATTGATAATCTTGTCGAGCTCGACGCCTTCCAGGACGCAGACGCGGACGCGAGGGAAAAAATGTTTAAGGCGCTCTATGACTACGCCGCGGAGAAGGCAAAAGAGGCGGTATTCGAAGATTACGAGTCCGACGAGACGAAGAAACCAGAGCACGTTATAGCCGAAGGCGGCTCAGAAGAAGACTGGGCGGCGTTCAAGGGGCAGACTTCGGAGCTTGAACATGCGAAAGACAAGTATGACGTTCTGATAGATTCAGAGTACAGCGACAATGTTAAGCTCGCGCTCGCCGGCACGGTAATGGGAATCGGGCTCGAAACGGAAAAAGGAAACCCGAGTTCTTATGCGAAGCTCCGCGAGATAGTTGGCCTCGGCCTTGAGACTGGAGATGCCTTGAAGCTTAAGAGGGACGAAATCGACCTTGATACATACCTCAAGTACGCAAAATCGGGAGTAGACCCTTATGACGCGTTCCGAATCGTCTACGGACTTAAGAAGCTCGAGCCACTAAATGGAGCAAAGACGGTCAAAACGTATCAGAAATGGCGCGTAGCCTTGGATAACACGAGCGGGTATGCCGCGCAGATCAAGGCAATAGAAGCGGCGACGCCGTCGACCGAGTCGAAGCACATCACAAAGATGAAGCTCGCCCATGAGTACGGAATGAGCCCCAACGTGTATGTAACGCTGAAGGAGTGGCTGCCTGAATTCGACGAGAACAGAAACGGGAGCTATTCGGGCGCCGAGGTGCAGGCGGCTATCGACGGAATCAGCGGGGGCGCTCTTATCCGGTCCGGGAGCGGGTACGCTCCGGGCATGAAGCTGTCAAACAAGCAGAAGGAGGCACTCTGGCAGCTCTTCACCGGAAATAAGTCGGCGAAAAATAACCCGTACGACCTTCA
>ONTN01000033.1 GCA_900320765.1 uncultured Eubacteriales bacterium | reverse complement strand
GCTGCCGATGCTGACGACGAGATGACCAAGGCCTTCGTTGCCGAGTACGAGAAGCGCTACGGCGAGACCCCCAACCAGTTCGCCGCCGACGGTTATGACGTTATCTACGTTCTTTACAACGCCCTGATCGACTCCGGCTGCACCCCTGACATGAGCGCCTCCGAGATTTGCGAGAAGCTCATCGCCCAGATCCAGACCATGAGCTATGACGGACTTACCGGCAAGGCCATGACCTGGGGCTCCAACGGTGAGGTCTCCAAGATGCCCGTTGCCGTCGTTATCAAGGACGGTGTGTACGTTTCTGCCTGAATTACAGAATTAACCTAACATAAGGGCCGTCAGCAAGGCGGCCCTTTTTCCGGCTTTATTAAAGAAAGCAAACTTCTTTAGAAAGAGAGGCGCTAATATGGGATTTTTGTCCTACCTGATAAGCGGCATAAGCCTCGGAAGCGTTTACGCCATTATCGCGCTCGGCTATACCATGGTCTACGGCATAGCTAAAATGCTGAACTTCGCACACGGCGACGTAATAATGATCGGAGGCTATATATCCTTCTGCGGGATGATGTACCTCGGCGTGAACGGCTGGCTCGCCCTCGCGCTCGCGATGGTCGTCTGCACTATCCTCGGAATACTTATCGAGGGGCTTGCTTATCGCCCGCTCCGCCAGGCAGCTTCGCTCGCCGTACTCATAACGGCGATAGGCGTGAGCTATTTTCTGCAGAATTCCGCCCTTCTCATCTTCGGCGCGACTCCGAAAGTGTATCAGCCTCTTATACCGCTTATGAACGCTGCCGGCGAGCCGAACGCTCTTAAGCTTTTCGGCGGTCAGCTCTCCATATCCTATATTTCCCTCTTCACCATGCTGACCTGCATCGTAATTATGATAGCTCTCACCTGGTTTACGGGACACACGAAGCTCGGCAAGGCCATGCGCGCCTGCTCCGAGGATAAGGACGCCGCGAGGCTGATGGGAATAAGCGTCGATAAGACCATATCCCTCACCTTCGCCATCGGCTCCGCCCTCGCCGCCGTCGCGGGGGTCCTGCTCTGCTCCTTCAACCCGACTCTTATGCCGACTACCGGCTCGATGCCCGGAATCCGCGCCTTCACCGCCGCCGTTTTCGGGGGCATAGGCTCGATCCCCGGCGCCCTGCTCGGCGGACTTCTTATCGGCATTATCGAGGCTATGGCAAAGGCGTATATCTCGACTCAGCTCGCGAACTCCGTCGTCTTCGCCGTTCTCATCATCGTTCTGCTCGTGCGCCCCGCCGGACTTTTGGGCAAGCGCATGACCGAGAAAGTCTGAGGTGAGCTCAATGAACAGGCTGAAAAAACACACCAAAGTCGATTTTGCGACTTATCTCGGCGTTATTGCCGCATGGGGGCTCGTAATGCTGGCTCAGAGCCAGCACTGGCTTGGCCGCTCAACCATGGGACTTCTCGTTCCGATCTGCTGCTATGCCGTTATGGCGATTTCCCTCAACCTGACCGTCGGCATTATGGGCGAGCTCAGCCTCGGCCACGCGGGCTTTATGGGCGTCGGCGCCTTTACCGGAGTCGTCGTATCTCAGAGCCTTTCCGCCTCGGTCGCTTCTCCCGCTCTCCGTCTCGTCCTCGCGATGATCGTCGGAGCTATACTCGCGGGAATAACAGGCTTCCTCATCGGAATCCCCGTTCTCCGTCTTCGCGGAGACTATCTCGCCATCGTAACTCTTGCCTTCGGCGAGATCATAAAGGAGCTCATCACCTGCCTTATCGTGGGTCACGATGAGAACGGGCTCCATATAGTATTCAACTACAACGGACTGAAGGGCGCCGAGGATCTCCATATGACGCCCGCAGGAAAGATAATCATAAAGGGCGCTCAGGGCGCAACGGGCACGGAGACTATCGCCACCTTTACCGCCGGCGTCATTCTCCTCCTCGTCGCCCTCGTTATTGTCCTCAACCTCATCCACAGCCGCACCGGCCGCGCGGTTATGGCGCTCAGGGATAACCGTATCGCAGCGGAGAGCGTCGGCATCCCCGTAACAAGATACAAGATGACGGCCTTCGTAATCTCCGCGGCTATCGCCGGCTCGGCCGGCGCGCTTTACGGGCTAAACTATTCAAACCTTGTCGCCTCGAAGTTCGATTTCAACACGTCGATACTCGTTCTCGTCTTCGTCGTTCTGGGCGGGCTCGGCAATATGTGGGGCTCGATACTCGCGGCCGTGGTGCTCTACGTTCTGCCCGAGGAGCTCAGAGCTCTCGGAAACTTCCGTATGCTTATCTATGCGGTGGTGCTCATCGCCGTAATGCTCGGAACGAACAGCGCGGGCGGCAGAGCCCTCTTCGCAAAGCTAATTCCGCATAAAAAGAAAAGAGAGGAGGTCTGACGATGGCAAGAGTAACTTCTAAGAACGACAGTCCGCTCGTGCCCATGCCGTCGGACTCCTATATACCCCAGCGTGACCTGGGCAAGACCCCGATACTTGAGTGCAGGCATCTCGGCATAGACTTCGGCGGACTAACGGCCGTCAAGGACTTCAATATGACGATAGGCCGCACGGAGATAGCGGGACTCATCGGCCCGAACGGAGCGGGAAAGACCACGGTCTTCAACCTGCTTACAAAGGTCTATCAGCCCACTCGCGGCACGATACTTTTGGACGGCAACGATACCCACGGAATGAATACCGTCCAGATAAACAGGGCGGGAATAGCCCGCACCTTCCAGAATATCAGGCTCTTCACGAATATGACGGTGCTCGAAAACGTTCTCGTTGGCCTGCACCACGAGATTAAGTGCTCGCTGCCCGAATCTATCCTCCGCCTCCCCCGCTACTGGAGCGGAGAGCGCATAGCGAAGGAGAGAGCCCTCGAGCTCCTCTCCATCTTCGATATGCAGGATCTTGCGGAGGTCAGCGCGGGCGCCCTTCCCTACGGGGCTCAGCGCAGGCTTGAGATTGTCCGAGCCCTCGCCACGAAGCCCAGCCTTCTCCTGCTTGATGAGCCGGCGGCGGGAATGAACCCCTCCGAGACCACCGAGCTTATGGAGAACATAGTTAAAATACGCGACACCTTCGGGATAGCCATCCTGCTCATTGAGCATGATATGAACCTCGTTATGGGCATCTGCGAGGGCATCGCCGTTCTGAATTTCGGCGAGATAATCGCAAAGGGCACTCCTGCCGATATTCAGTCCAACCCCACCGTCATCGAGGCCTACCTCGGAAAGAAAAAGGAGGCGTGAGATGGAAACGATATTGAAAGTTGAAAACGCCAACGTATATTACGGGGCTATCCACGCGATAAAGGGTATATCCTTCGAGGTCAAGGAGGGCGAGATCGTCACCCTTATCGGGGCGAACGGAGCCGGAAAGACCACCACCCTGCAGACGGTCTCCGGCCTGCTCCGCTCAAAGACAGGCAGCATCGAGTTCTGCGGCGAGGATATAAGCCGCATGCAGGCGCATAAAATCGTTGAGAAGGGCCTTGCCCAGGTGCCCGAGGGCAGACGCATCTTCGCCCAAATGACGGTGCAGGAGAACCTTGAGATGGGCGCCTACACCTCGCCCGCCGATATGGATAAAAACCTTGAGCGCGTATTCGAGCAGTTCCCGAGGCTCAAGGAGAGACGCAGGCAGATAGGCGGCACTCTCTCAGGCGGAGAGCAGCAGATGCTGGCTATGGGCCGCGCCCTTATGTGCTCGCCGAAGCTTATGATGCTGGACGAGCCCAGTATGGGTCTCGCCCCCATCTTGGTTGAGCAGATATTCGATATAATAAAAGAGCTCCACAAGGGCGGCACGACGATACTCCTCGTTGAGCAGAACGCTCAGATGGCCCTTTCCGTCGCCGACAGGGCCTACGTTATGGAGACCGGAAAGATAACCCTCTCCGGAACGGGCAAGGAGCTCGCCGCAAGCGAAGAGGTTAAAAAAGCCTACCTCGGCGGCTGACACCATTAAATTTCCACCCGCGGATTATTTCCGCGGGCTTTTTTATTACTTTGACGAAAAATAAACAAAATCCACGATTTTTTGATTTTGGCTCTTTTCTTCTTTGTGGATTTAGTATATAATATACTGTGTATTGATATGGGGGATATCAATAGTTTCACGCAAATCTATCACAGAAGGGGTTATCGTATGGCTAAACTTAATGAAAAAGCTGTTCAGACTATCCTTGAGATCTGCGGGCGGTATAAAAATGAAAAAACGCCGCTCATGATGATCCTCAGCGATATTCAGAACGAATACGGCTATATTCCTCTCGAGGTACAGGAGATAGTATCTCAGGAGACCGGAATATCCGTAGCGGAGATCTATGGCGTTGTTACATTCTATTCATTCTTCTCCCTTACTCCCAAGGGAAAATACGTTATCGGCTGCTGCCTCGGCACCGCTTGCTACGTCAAGGGCGCCCAGCAGGTGATCGACAAATTCTCCGAGATCCTCAAGATCAAACCCGGCGAGACCACCGAGGACGGCCTCTTTACTCTGGACGCCCTCCGCTGCATCGGCGCCTGCGGCATTGCCCCCGCCGTCAGCATCAACGGAACCGTCTATCCCAAGATGAGCGTCGGCGACGTTCCAAAGATCGTTGCTGATTACAAGGCAAAGGAGGCTTGATGGAATGATAAAAACAGTTGAGGATCTTAACATAAAATCCGCCGCCTGTACCAAGTGCCTCGAGGATAAGCTGAAGGGACTTGACGACAAGCGTCATATTGTCCTCTGCGGCGGTACCGGCTGTCTTTCCAGCCACTCCGATGAGATCAAGGCAAAGTTCGAGGAAGTCCTTGCCGCCAAGGGCGCCGCCGATAAGGCTACCGTCAACCTGGTCGGCTGCTTCGGCTTCTGCTCACAGGGTCCCTTCGTAAAGATATATCCCGAAGATACCCTTTACCGCCTCGTACATATCGAGGACGTTGAGGAGATCGTCGAGAAGGATATCCTCGGCGGCGAGGTCGTCGAGCGCCTTCTTTACGTTGAGCCCGGCACGACCACCAAGGTCACGAAGCAGGAGGATATCAACTTCTATAAAAAGCAGCGCCGCGTTGCTCTTCACGGCTGCGGCGTGATCAACCCCGAGGACATAAACGAAGCTCTCGGAATGGGCGCCTTCAAGGGTCTTGAGCGCGCTCTCACGATGACCCGTCAGGAAGTCGTTGACGAGGTCCTCGCCTCCGGACTTCGCGGCCGCGGCGGCGGCGGATTCCCCTCCGGCCGCAAGTGGCAGTTCGCTCTCAACGTTGAGAGCGACGAGAAGTACGTCGTCTGCAACGGCGACGAGGGCGACCCCGGCGCCTTTATGGACCGCTCCATCCTCGAGGGCAACCCCCTTGCAGTTATTGAGGGTATGGTCATCGCCGGCTATGCTATCGGCGCTCAGAACGGTTATTTCTACGTTCGCGCCGAGTATCCTATAGCCGTAAGGCGTCTTCGCAACGCAATTAAGCAGGCCCGCGAGATCGGACTTCTCGGCGAGCACATTCTCGGTACCGATTTCAGCTTCGACTGCCACGTCCGTCTCGGCGCAGGCGCCTTCGTCTGCGGCGAGGAGACCGCCCTTCTTAATTCCATCGAGGGCAAGCGCGGAATGCCGCGTCCCCGTCCTCCCTTCCCGGCTGTCAAGGGTCTTTGGCAGAAGCCCACTATCGTCAACAACGTCGAGACTCTCGCCTGCGTTCCCTACATACTGAGGAACGGCGCCGCCGAGTTCGCCTCCGTCGGCACCGAGCGTTCCAAGGGCACCAAGGTCTTCGCCCTCGGCGGCAAGGTCAACAACGTCGGCCTCGTCGAGGTGCCTATGGGCACCACACTACGCGAGCTGATATACGATATCGGCGGCGGAATCCCGAACGGCAAGAAGTTCAAGGCCATCCAGACCGGCGGCCCCTCCGGCGGCTGCCTTACTGAGGAGTTCCTCGATGAGCCTATCGACTTCGATAACCTCGTAGCCAAGGGCTCCATGATGGGCTCCGGCGGAGCTATCGTCATGGACGAGGACAACTGCATGGTCGACGTCGCGAAGTTCTATATGGAGTTCATCTGCGATGAGAGCTGCGGAAAGTGCACTCCCTGCCGCATCGGCACGAAGCGCATTCTCGAGATCCTTACCCGCATAACCGAGGGCAAGGGCACCATGAAGGACCTTGAGGAGCTTGAGGAGCTCGCCGACACCGTTAAGAACAACTCTCTCTGCGCTCTCGGTCAGACCGCCGCTAACCCCGTCGTCTCCACCCTCACTCACTTCAGAGATGAGTATCTCGCCCACATCGTGGACAAGAAGTGCCCCTCTCACGTCTGCAAGAACCTTATGGAGTACCACATCATCCGCGACAAGTGCGTCGGCTGCGGAATGTGCGCCAGGGGCTGCCCCGCCAACTGCATCACGAGGACGGATTACGTCGCTCCCGGCAAGAAGCTTGCCGCCATGGAGATCGATCCGAAGGCCTGCGTAAAGTGCGGAGCCTGTATGTCCACCTGTAAGTTCGGCGCGATTGAGAAGAGATAAGGAGGGATAAGCAGATGTCTAAAGTCAATATTAAAATCGAAGGCGTCGCCTATCAGGTCGAAGCCGGCATGACCATACTTGAGGCTGCGAAGGCCTGCGGTTATGAAATTCCCTCCCTTTGCGCCTTTAACCACGGCGAGTGCAACGTCGGCTCCTGCCGCGTCTGCCTCGTTGAGGCCACCGGAGCGAGAGGCCTCGTCGCCAGCTGCGTCTACCCCGTAGCCGAGGGCATGGAGATCCGCATCTCCTCTCCCAAGGCCGTTGAGGCCCGCAGAAGAAGTGTTGAGCTCCTGCTCTCCAACCACAATAAGAACTGCCAGCAGTGCGAGAAGAACGGCAAATGCGAGCTCCTTCACGTCGCCACCATCACCGGCGCGAAGGAGGATAAGTACACCGGCGTCCAGTCCGAGACTCATCTCGACCAGCTCGCCCCCGCCCTCGTGCGCGACACCTCCAAGTGCGTGCTCTGCGGCCGCTGCATCGCCCGCTGCTCAAATGCTCACGGCCTCGGCATCCTCGGCTTCGAGAACCGCGGCTTCCGCACCTTTGTCTCTCCCGCTGAGAACAGAAGCTTCGCCAACTCCCCCTGCATCCAGTGCGGCCAGTGCGTAAACGTCTGCCCGACCGGTGCTCTTATGGAGAAGAGCGAGATCACGAAGGTCGACGCCGCCCTTAAGAGCGGAAAGCACGTCGTCATTCAGGCCGCTCCGGCCGTCCGCGCTGCTCTCGGCGAGGAGTTTGGCTATCCCGTCGGAACTCCCGTCACCGGCAAGATGATCGCCGCTATGCGCCGCCTCGGCTTCGAGCGCGTCTACGACGTCAACTTCGGCGCTGACCTCACCATTATGGAAGAGGGTACTGAGCTTCTCCACCGCCTCACCGAGGGCGGCACCCTCCCGATGATCACCTCCTGCTCGCCCGGCTGGGTAAACTACGCCGAGTACAATTACGGTGATCTTCTGCCCCACCTCTCCTCCTGCAAGTCGCCCCACCAGATGCAGGGCGCCATCATCAAGTCCTATTGGGCCGAGCAGAAGGGCTACGATCCCAAGGACGTCTTCGTCGTCTCCGTAATGCCCTGCATTGCGAAGAAGTTTGAAAAGGAAAGAGAGCAGGAGAAGGTCAACGGCATTCCCGACGTGGACGCCGTCATCACCACGAGAGAGCTTGCGCGTATGATCAAGCGCGCCGGCATTATGTTTAACCGCCTGCCCGACGAGGAGTGGGACGCCGATATCATGGGCGATTACTCCGGAGCCGGCGTCATCTTCGGCGTTACCGGCGGCGTTATGGAGGCCGCTCTCCGTACCGTATACTATAAGCTCACCGGCAAGGAGCACGAGCAGATCGTGTTCGAGGCCGTCCGCGGCCACGACGCCGGCATCCGCGAGGCTTCCATCGACATTAACGGCACAGTCGTCAACGTCGCTATCGCCTCCGGCATGAAGAGTGCGAAGGTCCTCCTCGACGAGATCCGCGAGGGTACGAGCAAGTACCAGTTCATCGAGATCATGGGATGCCCTGGCGGCTGCATCAACGGCGGCGGCCAGCCCTACGTCAGGAGCTGCTTCCTTCCGAACGAGGCGGACGACATTCTCGACACCTACAAAGAGAAGCGCGCGCAGGCCCTCTATTCTGAGGATGAGCGCCAGACCGTCCGTCAGTCGCACAACAACCCGCAGATTATCGAGCTCTACGAGAAGTTCCTCGGCGAGCCCAACTCCCACAAGGCCCACGAGCTTCTTCACACGAGCTACGCCGCCAGGGAGCGCTTCAGATAAGATAATAAAACGAGGGGTCAGGCGTTCCGCCTGACCCCTGTTTTAAAATGAGGGACATATAAATGGTTAATTATATATTTCCGGCCGTATGTTTGATTGCGGGTATCTTGCTTCTTATTAAGCCCGACGTTAAAATCAATTCTGTTTACGGATTCAGGACTAAAACCTCTTCCGTAAACGAACAAACTTGGAAATACTGCAACACACTATGCGGAAAGATCCTCGTCTTCATAGGCGTTATCTCGGCAATACTGGTTTTTGCCGTAAGCTTCAGTGAGATAAAGGTGTTTGGCCTGTTTTCTCTCGTGGAGGCGGTGCCTATTATAGCGGCAGCTGCATTGCTGCTCTCCATTCCGTTCATCAATCACCGGTGTAAAAAGAAATATCCGGAGTTTTATAAGTGAAACAACCTTCTTCCTAATAAAACTCCCGCAGCGGCAAAAAAGCCGCTGTGGGAGTTTTAATATGTAGATGCATTGACTCGTATAAGCAAGCATAAAATCACTTGCTGGAACGATAATGAAGACGAAGCTTCGCACCTAATGAAGCGAAGTCGCCAACGTTCCTAATTAGCTCCGAAGGAGCGTCTTCATTAGCGAAGCGACTTCATTTCTTCATTAGCCTCGTAGGGGCGACTTCATTGCAAAAGGCGCTTGCGTATGCAAGTGCCATTTGCTTGGCAGGGGCTATTCGGGATCGCCCGCCTGAGGGCGGGCCGGGGTGCGGGCTACAGGGCTCCCGAAAAGCGGAGCTTTTTGGGAAAAGGAGGAGCGACGAAGTGAACGAGCTTTGCCGCGCTCCTCAGCGGCAAAGCGAACGATACGAAGTCCGCGACGACGCGCCACCGGACTGTTTTCTAACACCGCGCCCTTCGATCCGTTCTTCCCAATAAATATCCTGCAGTGACAAAAAGTCACTGCAGGATATTTGGCAGGGGTTGAAGGGATCGAACCCTCGGCCTACGGTTTTGGAGACCGCCGCTCTACCAGCTGAGCTAAACCCCTATATGATCTAAGTAAGTCTTGTCGCGCTCCAGAGCGCCAATGCACGCGCTATGGAGCTTGCGACAAAATGGTGGGCCTTCACGGACTCGAACCGCGGACCGACCGGTTATGAGCCGGTTGCTCTAACCAACTGAGCTAAAGGCCCACATCTGTGGGAAAATTAACGCCGTCAAGAAAAAAGCTTGACGGCGTTAAACGTGGCGCCTCCTGTAGGACTCGAACCTACGACACCGCGGTTAACAGCCGCGTGCTCTACCGACTGAGCTAAGGAGGCACGTGGCAGACCCCGACATAAATCGGGGTCTTGACGTGTGTTGGCGTCTTCCTATCTTCCCGGGCCGTCGCCAGCCAAGTATTTTCGGCGCAAATGAGCTTAACTACTGTGTTCGGAATGGGAACAGGTGGACCCTCACCGCAATAAACACCAACTATGGTACACCTTCAGGGACTCGAACCCTGGACACCCTGATTAAGAGTCAGGTGCTCTACCAGCTGAGCTAAAGGTGCATTTTAAGGGTGCATCCCTAAAGGGAAATGGTGACCCGAGGGAGAGTCGAACTCCCGATTGGGGCGTGAGAGGCCCCCGTCTTGACCACTTGACCATCGGGCCGTTTGCACCCTAAGAACTGAACAAAAGGGGATTGAGAAAGAGAACGAAACATAAGGTTGAGCTTGCTAATTCGTTAAGGTCAAGCCCTCGGGTTATTAG
>ONTN01000061.1 GCA_900320765.1 uncultured Eubacteriales bacterium | reverse complement strand
GTAGGAAGAAGAAATACAAAGGAGGATCCACAATGCTTAAGAAAACGGCTTTTCTGATCGTTATAATAACAGTATTCTCCATCATTCTATCAAGCTGCAGCTTTTTCGGCGGCGGCAGCTCAGAGCCTCACAGGATTGATCCTAACCCTTCCCCTTCCGAGACTGATCCCGTCGTGCCTGAGCCGGAGCCTAAACCGGAGCCTGAGCCGGAACCCGAGCCGGAGCCTGAACCTGAGCCGGAGCCTGAACCCGAACCTGAACCTGAATCCGAACCCGAACCCGAGCCCGAGCCTAAGGTGGAACTGACAACTGCTGAAAAGATAGCTGCTCTTGCAAAAGAGCTTATCGGAACTGAGTTTGAATACGGCGGTCAGGGACCTGATAAGTTTGATAATTCCGGATTCGTCTATTACTGCTGCGTTGAAAACGGAGTTAAGCTCCCGCGCAGAACCTCCAAGATAGCTGAATACGGTAAGGAAGTCACCCGCGCCGAGCTTTTGCCCGGGGATATCGTCGTTTTCGCTGACGAGGTCGGCGGTACAGTCTCTCTCGTGGGTATTTACGTCGGTGACAGACAGTTCGTATCGTGCAACAACGCGTCAAAGCCGACGCGCCTTTTGAGCATTGATAATTCCTACTGGAAAGAGCGCTTCATATGCGGGCGCAGGGTTGCGTAAGGTTATTACAGCAAGAAAGCTCTCATTGATCCTAAAAGGTCAATGAGAGCTTTTCTTATTCCATTATCTCCCCATAAGCGAGTACGGCGTTTCTTACGCAGTCCTCGCAGGGGCAGAGCGGCTTTCCGTCCTCTTGCAGCGATTTCAGGTCTTTGCAGGTGACGGCGCCGCATTTTTCCTTAAACGAGTTTAAAAGCCTTCTCGTGTATCTCAGCGTTCCGGCGCCTTCCGTTCTCGCGCCGGCTATCATTCCGGCGCCGATCAGCGCTCCGCAGGTCGCCTCCATCGTACCCATACCTGCACAGAAGCCGGCGGAGACCTTATTAAGAAAATCCGCGTCAAGCTCTGTATCATGCGCAAGGGCAGCCGTAACGGCCTGAGCGCAGTTATATCCGTGTGCCTTGAGGTAAATGGCGAGCTCTGCTCTTTCGTTTATATCCACTATCGTTTGCTCCTCATTATCTGATAAATAGAAACAGAGGCCGGAGTCTTCCGGCCTCTGAAAAAATAGCTTTGATTACTCGTCGTCGCTCTCGGCCTTAGCGTCGGCAATGATCTTCTCCTGAACGTTTGCAGGAGCCTCGTCATAGCGAACGAACTCAAGAGTGAACGAGCCGCGGCCCTGAGTCATGGAGCGGAGATCGATGGCATAAGTGCCCATTTCGGCCATCGGCACCTCTGCCTCAACGACCTGGTTGCCGTCCTTATCGACGCTCATACCCATCGGGCTTCCGCGACGCTTGGAGAGGTCAGACATAATGTCGCCCATATTGACGTCCGGAATAGTGACCTTGAGAAGGCCGATCGGCTCAAGAATCGCGGGAGAGGCGTTAATAAGCTCCTTGAACGCAAGGTTGGCAGCAGTCTTGAACGCCATTTCTGAGGAGTCGACGGGATGGTAGGAGCCATCATAGAGGGTGGCCTTGAGGTAGACCATCGGATAACCCGCAAGAACGCCGCGGGTAACGCTGTCGCGAAGGCCCTTTTCAACTGCAGGGAAGAAGTTTTTCGGTACTGAGCCGCCGAATACCTCTTCGGCGAAGATGAGATCCTCTGTCTCATCCTGCGGCTCGAAGCGTATCCAGACGTCGCCGAACTGGCCGTGACCGCCGGACTGCTTCTTATGACGGCCATGAGCCTCGATCTTTTTGCGGATCTTCTCGCGATATGCGACCTTTGCGGGATAGAGCTCGACGTCGACGCCAAACTTGGACTTGAGCTTGGAGCAGATAACATCAAGCTGGGTATCGCCCATTCCGGAGATGACCATCTGCTTGGTCTCAGCGTTATTGACAACGGTGAAGGTCCTGTCCTCTTCACGGAGCCTTGTGAGGCCCTGAGCGACCTTATCCTCCTGTCCCTTGGTCTTCGGCCTGATAGCCATCGTGTAGCACGGAGCCGGGAAATCAATTCCGGGCGCGGCCTCGACAGCCTTGGGATCGCAGAGGGTATCGCCGGTGGCGGTATCGGAGAGCTTGGAGGCGGCGCCGATGTCGCCGGGGCCAAGCTCCTTGACCTCGATATTCTTCTTGCCCTGCATCTGATAGATGTGGCCGAGCTTCTCCTGTGCGCCGGTGCGCGGGTTCGTAAGGGTCATATCGGGAGTGACCTTGCCGGCAATGACCTTAAAGAGGCTGAACTTGCCGAACTGATCGGAAATGGATTTATAGACGAGAAGCTTTGTGGGCGCATTACCGTCGATGGGCTTTCCGAGCTCCTTGGGAGCGGGGAACATATTGATTATGGCGTCAAGAAGAACGACGGTGCCGATATTTTCGGCGGCGCTTCCGAAGAAGACGGGGCAGATATCACCGCTCGCGATGCCGATAGCAAGCGCGTCGTGGAGCTCCTTCTCGGAGAGAACGCCCTCCTCGAAATACTTCTCCATAAGCTCCTCGCTCGTTCCGGCGGCGTTCTCGGTGAGCTCTGCATAGTGCTCCTCAACCTTATCCTGGAGCTCGGCGGGGATAGCGGTCTCAACTCTCTTGCCGTTTACGAAGTTGAAAGCCTTCTGGGAAACTATATCGACGATTCCGACGACCTTATCGCCCTTCATAATGGGCTCGGTGAACGCGCAGACGCTGTTTCCGAACTTGCCGCGGAGGGCTTCGAACGCCTTCTCAAAGTTGGCGTTGTCCTCGTCCATCTTGGAGATGTAGATGGCTCTGGGAAGCTTGCGCTCGCTAACGTACTTCCATGCCTTCTCAGCGCCGACGTTGATCCTGTCCTTGCCGGAAACTACGATAATCCCGAGACCTGCGACGCGAAGCGCCTCATATACCTCTCCGACAAAGTCGAAATATCCCGGAGTATCGAGAATATTTACCTTGTAGCCATTGTAGTTGGCGAACATGGTCGAGGTGGAAATACTGGTCTGTCTCTTGATTTCTTCCGCGTCGTAGTCGCTGACGGTGTTGCCGTCGCCTACTCTGCCCTGGCGGTCGGTAGAGCCGGTAACGTAAAGAATGCTCTCCGCAAGGGAGGTCTTTCCGTTGCCTCCGTGACCCAGAAGCGCGATATTGCGGATTTTTGTTGCGTCGTAGCCCATATGGAACAGTCCTCTCTTCTTGATATGTAAATTTTTATTAACGCAGAAAGTTAATAACCTTATGTATTATACACTATTGCCAATCGAAAAACAATATATTTTTTTGTAAAACTAAACAAAGTGCTTACGATCTCTTTCTTACAAGCTGGCTTAGGAGGAAAACGCAGGCTTCAACGGCGAGCATAAATATAAATGCGTTGCCCGAGGACGCCGAATTATACGCTTCCGAAGCGCAGAGGAAATACATAAGAAGTATGCCTATAACCGTGCCTCCGAGGGAAATGAGAGAATTCAGCTCGGATACAGTTTTGACAAGGCGAGCCTTTGTTATTACCTCGGCAAAGGGCGAAAGCCCTTCCCTGCAAAGGATGGCGGAAATACCGGTTTTTGAGCCCTTCTCCGATTTGGCAAGCTCGTAGCTTACTGAAGACGGAAGATACTCCACGCCGTCCATTGAAACGCGGAACTTCTGGGAGATTATCGCCGGAGTTACGTTAAAGTCCTTGACGGCGAACAGAACGTTTACCCTCGTATTAAGAAGCGAGCGAAGCGAGGTGGCGACGGAGTTGGCCGGAATGTAGTTTACCGAAAACAGGGCGGCGAGCGTTCCGTTGACGGCGATAAAGATCGCGTTGTTGGTGTTGACCTTCTCGGGAACTCTGATACCCATAAGGTTCATAAACGCCCCGGTGCCGGCAAGAACGCGCTCGCCCTCGATGTTTCCACCTATCCCGCCACCCTCGTAGGGCTCGAACGAGGAGACGTTGCGCCTCGTAAGCCCCTGGCTGCGAAGGAGCTCGGAGAACACCCTTGAAAGGCCGGTCTCGGATGCGGCAAGCAGGCTTGCTCCGTAGACAACAGCCTTCTGGTTATTAACGCCCTCAAAGAACTTTATTCCGCTGAGAGAAATGCTTCCCACGGGGAAAACGTCGTCGTCGGTGATAAGCGCCCCGTCAGAGTCGTAAAGCTCGCAAACGCCGCCCCATCCGGCAAGCGCGCTGCCGGATTTGCGGAGGATCGACGCGGCGTAGCTGAACGGGAGGGCAAAGGCGGACGCCGCCGGGAACGCCGCGCTTACAGCCGCCATTGTGGAAAAGGTGTGTGTGAACTCCTCTCCCCGCCCCTGTCCTACGGATGCAAGAAGAGCAAAGAGGAAGGATACTACTACAAGGGTAGGAACGGCGAGGGCGTAGAGCGATTCGTTAGCGTCCTTCGCGACGAGCTTTCTGTAAAAGCCGTCGGTGCCGCCGTGGATCTTCTTCAAAATGCTCCTGACCGGGTCGGAATCGTCCTCAACGCTGATAACGCCGAAGGGATTGGACGAGGCCTTTGTCATCTTGAGGGAGAAGATATACGAAATAAGGTGAGTCCTCTTCCCGCGCATTGCAAAGAACACGGACGCCGCCGAAACAAGGGAAAAGCTGAGGCCGTAATTAACCTCTTTCTTCGCGAGGATAATAATGCCGTCGATCAGCGTAAAAAGGCAGGAAAAGAGAACTAGGGAATCCGTTCCGGGCTGGGCGTGGATAATGTCCGAAAAGCCGGAGATCAGAATGTCGATTCCGAGCGCCATCACAATAAGCTGGAGTATCATCAGTACGCCGACGGCTGAAAGCTGCTTAAAGCCGATTCCGAAGGGCAGCGGGCTCTGAGCCTCAAAAAGGAAAGTGAAAATTGCCATAACGATAACTATTGCAGCAGCAATGTAGGAACGAATCGTAAGCATAGGAACTGGAGCTGCAAGCCTTCTCATCTCTTCCGTTAGATCGGGCTCAGGCTCCTCGGGCTCCTCCGCTTCTTCCTCGTCCTCGAGCTCTTCCCCGTCGTCATCCCTGCGGAAGCGGGAGAACAGTCTCGAAAACAGAGAGGGTCTCTCTTCATCGTCTTCCTCATACTCCGAATCGTTGGGCTTCTCTGCGCTTATCTCGGGGAAATCAAAGTCGTCCTTATACAGCTCCTCAGAGACCTTCTTCTGAAACCGTTTTAAATCAAAATACCTGTCGTCGTTCTCGGAATAGTGGCGGTAGTCAGAGCTCTCGGTGGACTTATTGATGGGCTGCGGCTCGCTCTTAGCCTTAGGCTCAAAAACCTTAATCTCCGGCTCGGGTCTGCGGGCAGCGGAGGTAAAGTCTATCACTTTATCGGCTTCCGCGGGCTTGGGCTGCGGCTTCGGCTCGGGAGCTTTCTTTCTATCCCCCGCTACGGGAACGCCCGAGCTTCTGAGTATCTCATTCACCTTATCGTCAAGCTCGTGAGACGGGGTCTTCTTCTCCCCCTGGATAAAGGCGCTGCCCTTATACTCGGACAGGATAGACTCCAGCGAAAAAGATTCGTTTGAATCGTAGCTCTCGTTCAGAATGTCTTCTATGCTGAATTGATCGTTATTCTTATCTTTCGGCATTTTGACTTCACCTCTTATTATCCTGATTTCTTTGGCGGACGGCTTCATATATCACTATCGCCGCAGAGCACGAAGCGTTCAGCGATGATATTTTTCCCGCCATTGGAATAGAAAGCTTGAAATCGCAGTTTTCTGAAACAAGGCGGCTCATTCCGTCGCCCTCGGAGCCTATCACAAGAGCTATCGGACCTTTGAGGTCAGTGCTCCAGAGCCCGCTTGCCCCGTCAGCCGCGGTACCGTAGATCCAAACTCCCGCTTTTTTCAGCTCTTCTATGGCGGAAACGATGTTCGGCACTCTCGCGATGGGCATATACTCAACAGCCCCCGCGCTCGTCTTTGCTACGGTCGCGGTAGCTCCCGCGCTTCTCCTCTTCGGAATGATGATGCCGTGGACTCCGGCGGCCTCCGCCGTTCTGACTATCGCGCCAAGGTTATGAGGATCTGATATCTCATCGCAGATTATTATAAACGGATCCTCGCCCTTCTCTTTTGCAATATTCAGAATTTCGGCAACGGAGACGTATTCCTTAACTGCGCAGGCGGCTATGACACCCTGATGCGCACCGGTTACGCTGATCGTATCGAGCTTGCGCCTGTCGATATCGACAACAGGTATCCCGGCGCTCTTTGCCATAGCCGCAATGCGGGAAAGGCCAGCGTCCGCGTCACCCTTTGCAACGAAAAGCTTGTCGATAGGTCTTCCGGCTCTCAGTGCCTCGGTCACGGCGTTTCTGCCCTCGATATAACCCTCGGGCGGGGCAAACGTCTTATTAGAATCTTTCTCGTTTCTCAATTTAAGTATCCTCTCAGCGTTTCCTTCATATCAAGGCGCTCCCACGGAAGATCTACGTCCGTTCTTCCGAAGTGACCATATGCGGCAGTCTTCTTATATATCGGCCTTAAAAGGTCGAGCTTTCTTATTATGCTCGCTGGTCTCATATCAAAGCGGCTCGTCACGATCTCTGCAAGAGCCTCATCGGGAAGAGCTCCGGTGCCGAATGTGTCAACGAGCACGGAAACAGGTCTCGCGACGCCGATCGCATAGGCTATCTCGATCTGGCAGCGCTTAGCGAGTCCGGCGGCGACGAGGTTTTTTGCGATATATCGCGCCATATACGCCGCGCTTCTGTCGACCTTTGTGGGGTCCTTGCCGGAGAAGCAGCCTCCTCCGTGCGACGCCATTCCTCCGTAAGTATCGACGATGATCTTTCTTCCGGTGAGTCCGGAATCGCCCACCGGCCCGCCGACGACGAAGCGCCCTGTCGGATTAACGAAAAACTTCGTATCGCGGGTAATAAGCTTTTCGGGGATAACGGGCTTTATAACGGTCTCGATAACGGCCTCTCTCAGGGCTGAGATCGAAACGTCGGGAGAATGCTGGGTTGATACTACGATAGCGGGAACGGACTCAACCTCGCCCGTCTCCCCGTATCTGACGGTCACCTGGCTTTTCCCGTCAGGTCGGAGAAAGCCGAGCTCTCCGGACTTTCTAACGCTCGCGAGCCTTCTTGAGAGCGCGTGAGCCATTGAGATCGGCGCGGGCATAAGCTCCGGGATGCCCTCCCGCTGGCAGAATGCCTACACAGCTGGAGCCTCTTCCACATCAATGAGTATTTCTCCTGGATCGACATGGGCGTAGCACACGGCACGCTGGCTTACCGCAAGACCGCCTACCGCATGCATGTCTGCCCAAAGTGCCAGCACTCCCACCTGATCTATCAGGAGCAGTGCCCCAACTGTGGCAGCAACGAACTTGACTACGAGTCGGTGATCCACCACTTCCCCTGTGCCAACATTTCTCCGGAGCATACCTACATCGTCGGCGGACAGCTCATCTGCCCCAAGTGCCACAAGCCTCTGCGACATATCGGCATCGACTACGACCGCCCCACCTCGCTCTATCTCTGCCACAACTGCCATCAAAGCTTCCTCACGCCCGACACCACCGCCCGCTGCACCTACTGCGGCACTGTGTCGAACGTCAACGACCTCTTCCCCCGCAGCATCCATGTCGTGGAGATCACACCGAGAGGCATCAACGA
>ONTN01000032.1:1345-22108 GCA_900320765.1 uncultured Eubacteriales bacterium | reverse complement strand
CCAGAAGCTCTGCGTGGAGCTCGTGACTCCGGCAAAGGCGAAAATGGTGGCGGGGAGAGATGCGATCGACTGGGCGAAGATCACGGGGAGAACGCCGGACATATTCACCTTCATCGGGAGGTGAGTTGACTGGCCTCCGTAGACCTTGCGGCCGACGACTCTCTTGGAATACTGTACCGCGATCCTGCGCTCCGCCTCGGTGACGATGACGATGAGCACGATCATGGCGATGGCGCCGACGAGCACTCCGAAATAGATGAGGGCGTACTTCCACCAGCCGGTTCCGGCGGCGAGAGTGGTGCCGACAGCGGAGATAACTGCGTTCGGGAGCCTGGATACGATTCCGACGAAGAGGATAACGGAGATTCCGTTGCCCACGCCGAACTCGGTGATCTGCTCGCCCATCCACATAATGATGGAGGAGCCGGCCACGAAGGTCGCGATGATGACTACGCCGTTCCAGAAGTTGGTTCCGGAAACGAGAAGTCCGTTAGTTCTGATAAGTGTGTAGTAAGCGAAGCCCTGAAGGAGAGCGAGGCCGACCGTGGTATAGCGGGTGATGCGCTCGATCTTCTTCTTGCCCTCTTCTCCGCCTTCCTTGCTGAGCCTCTCAAGAGCCGGGATGGCGATGGTGAGAAGCTGGATGATGATGGACGCGTTGATATACGGCTGTATGCTGAGCGCGAATATCGTCGCCTGGGAGAAGGAGCTTCCGCTCATTACGTTATACAGTCCGAGGACTGTGTTCTGATATCTCGTGAAGTACTCGCCGAGAGCCGATACGTTGACGTAGGGGACGGGGACCGCGTTACCGAGCCTGTAAAGGAGGATCATGAAGAGGGTGAAGAGTATCTTCTTCCTAAGGTCTTCGATCTTCCAGGCGTTTCGCAGAGTCTTGAGCACTTCAGATCACCTCCGCCTTTCCTCCGGCGGCCTCGATCTTCTGCTTGGCAGTCTCGGAGAAGGCGGAAGCCTTAACGGTAAGCTTCTTCGTCACCTCACCGTTTCCGAGGACCTTGAATCCGTACTTGCAGGTGGAGATGATACCGGCGTCCATAAGAGCCTTCTCATCGACCACGGCTCCGTCCTCGAACCTGTCGAGCATGGAGACGTTTATGGAGTCAAGGGGCTTTGCGAAGATGTTGTTGAAGCCTCTTTTCGGGATACGGCGGGCGAGGGGCATCTGTCCGCCTTCGAAGCCGACGCGGACGCCGCCGCCGGAACGGGCCTTCTGACCCTTGTGTCCGCGGCCGCCGGTCTTGCCGTTGCCGGTGCCGATTCCTCTGCCCTTGCGCTTTGCCACGTGAGTGGAGCCCTGGGCGGGGCTGAGATCTGATAATTTCATAACCGGTTACCTCCTTACTTTACTTCCTCGACCTTGAGGAGATAGCCGATCTTCTGTATCTTGCCTCTGGTCTGGGGGTTATCGGGCTGGACGGTCTCATCGCCTATTCTGCGAAGGCCGAGGCTGTCAGCCGTAGCGATGTGCTTCTGGAGTCTTCCGTTAAGGCTCTTTACGAGCGTAATCTTAATGTTAGCCATTGTTCAGTCCTCCTTAGCCCACGATCTCTTCAACCGTCTTGCCGCGGGTCCTGGCGACTGCCTCCGCGTTCCTGAGGCTCTTGAGGCCCTGGAAGGTGGCGGCTACGACGTTGGCGGGGTTGTTGGAGCGGAGGCACTTGGTACGGATATTGGAGATTCCGGCAGCCTCCATAACGGCACGGACAGCGCCGCCGGCGATAACTCCGGTTCCTTCGGGAGCCGGCTTGAGAAGCACGCGGCCGGCGCCGAACTCGCCGATGACCTCGTGGGGGATGGTGGTGCCGAGAAGAGTTACGGCGCAGAGATTCTTCTTGGCGTCCTCGATGCCCTTTCTGATGGCCTCGGAAACCTCGGCGGCCTTGCCGAGCCCGTAGCCAACCTTGCCCTTGCCGTCGCCAATGACGACGAGAGCGGAGAACTTCATAATGCGGCCGCCCTTGACGGTCTTGGAAACGCGGTTGAGGGATACTACCTTCTCGATATATTCGCTCTTCGGCTCTTCCCTGCGCTCGCGGCGATCGCGGCGCTCACGTCTCTCGTTATTGTTGTTGTTGTTTTCGTAAGGCATTGTATTTCCTCCCCTCATCAGAACTGAAGGCCGCCCTCGCGGGCACCCTCTGCGAGCTCTGCGACTCTGCCGTGGTAGACGTAACCGCCGCGGTCAAATACGACGGCGTCGATCCCCTTGGCCTTGGCGCGCTCAGCGACGGTCTGGCCGACCTTGCGGGCGGCTTCCTTGTTTCCGCCGTAGCCGTCGAAGTCCTTCTCAACGGTAGAGGCGGATACCAGCGTGGTGCCGGTGGTGTCGTCGATTATCTGAGCGTAGATGTTCTGCTTGGAGCGGAAAACGTTGAGTCTGGGTCTCTCGGGCGTGCCGGAGATCTTTGCCCTGACTCTCTTGTGTCTCTTTAAACGCTGAGCGTTAGTGTCGGGTCTTTTTATCATTTAGGCACACCTCCTTTTATTTACCTGTCTTGCCTTCTTTGCGGCGAATGACTTCGTCCGCGTACTTGATGCCCTTGCCCTTGTAAGGCTCGGGGGGCCTCTTGGCTCTCAGATCGGCAGCGAACTGACCGACGAGCTGCTTATCGGCGCCCTTGATATTTACGTGGTTGGCATCGGGTACCTCGATCGTGATGCCCTCGATCTCGGGGACGATCACCTGATGAGAGAAGCCCAGGTTCATAACGAGGTTCTTGCCCTCCTTGGAAGCCCTGTAGCCCACGCCGTTGACCTCCATCTTCTTCTCAAAGCCCTCGGTAACGCCGACGACCATATTGTGAAGAAGGCTGCGGGTCAGGCCGTGGAGCGCGCGGTTCTGCTTCTCGTCGTTAGGACGGGCAATGTGCAGAACGCCGGCATCCTCGGTTATCTTCATTGCGGGGCAGAGCTGTCTTGTAAGCTCGCCCTTCGGTCCCTTAACGGTGACCACGTTGTTCTCTGATACCTTCACCTCAACGCCTGCGGGTATGGTGATGGGAGCTCTTCCGATTCGACTCATTTTCGCTGTCCTCCTTACCACACAAACGCAAGGACTTCGCCGCCGACGTGCTCTGCGCGAGCTTTCTTGTCGGTCATGACGCCCTTGGAGGTCGAGATGATGGCGGTACCCAGTCCCTTGAGGACGTAGGGTATCTCGTCGGTGCCGGCATAAACGCGGAGTCCGGGCTTGGACACGCGGCGGAGGCCCTGGATGACCTTCTCGCCGGCGTTGTACTTAAGGGTCACCTTGATGACGCCCTGGCCGCCGTCAGCAACTATCTGATAATTCTTGATGTATCCCTCGTCCAGAAGGATCTGAACGATCGCCTTCTTCATATTGGAGGCGGGGATATCAACGGTGGGGTGCTTTGCGGAGTTCGCGTTCCTTATACGGGTCAGCATATCCGCAATCGGGTCTGTGATCTGCATTGTTTTTCCTCCTGATTTGAAGTTACCGCTCATCTAAGCGGTTCCGGCGGCGAGGTATCCGGGATAATCTTCGGCATAGCCTCAATTACCCCCGACCTTTCGCCATCCAATCGGGTTTTGAGAAAACCCGTCAAAACCTGTTTTGTTCCTGCGAGTCAAACGCGCCCGGATTGGTGAAGATTTTGTCGTTAGACGAGGCGGGCAAGCGAAGCCCGCAAGTGCAGGAATTTTTCGTCAGGCGAGGCGCAGGAGCGCGCTCGGCTTGGTAGATATTTTGTCGTCAGGCGAGGCGGGCAAACGAAGCTGTACTATGTGTACAGCGAGCGCGCCCAACGAAGCATGGCGGCAAAAGATCACCAAGACGCCTTTTTGACGCCGGGGATCTCGCCCTTGTACGCCAGCTCCCTGAAGCAGATACGGCAGATGCCGTAGTTGCGGAGGTAAGCGTGGGGACGGCCGCAAATCTTGCAGCGGTTGTAGTAGCGCGTGGAGAACTTGGGCTCACGCTGCTGCTTTATCTTCATAGACGTTTTTGCCATTTTTTAAGTCCTCCTTAGTCCTGATAGAAGGGGGCGCCGAGCATGCCGATGAGCTCGCGGGCCTCCTCGTCGGTCTGCGCGGTAGTGCACATTACGATGTCCATGCCGCGGATCTTGTCGATCTTATCATAGTCGATCTCGGGGAAGATCAGCTGCTCGCGGAGGCCAAGGGCGTAGTTGCCGCGGCCGTCGAAGCTGTTGGGGTTGATGCCGCGGAAGTCGCGGACGCGGGGAAGAGCCACGTTGAAGAGCCTGTCGAGGAACTCCCACATTCTGTCATGGCGGAGCGTAACCTTTACGCCGACGTTCATGCCCTCGCGGAGCTTGAAGTTAGCGACGGACTTGCGAGCCTTGGTGATGACAGCGTGCTGGCCGGTGATGGCGGAGATCTCGTTTACGACGGCCTCGATGGCCTTCTGGTTATCCTTGCAATCGCCGCAGCCGACGTTTACAACGATCTTCTCGAGTCTGGGGATCTGCATAACGCTCTTGTACTCGAACTTCTTCATGAGAGCGGGAGCGATTTCCTTGACGTATTTATCCTGAAGTCTGGGCATTTATCGTTACCTCCCTCTCAAATCTGAGCTCCGCACTTCTTGCAGGCGCGGAACTTCTTGCCGTCAACTACGACGTGGCCGACTCTGGTGGCCTTGCCGCACTTGGGGCAGACAAGCTGGACCTTGGAGACGTAGATCGGGGTCTCCTTCTTGATGATGCCGCTCTCCTCGGTCTGGGTGCGGGCCTTCTGGTGCTTCTTAGCGACGTTGACGCCCTCCACGATGACCTTGCGGCCTTTGGGGTCAGCGGTGATGACCTTGCCCTCCTTGCCCTTATCCTTACCGGAAAGGACGACTACCTTATCGTTAGTCTTGATATCCATTCGGTTTCGTCCTCCTCATATTACTTCGGGAGCAAGAGAAAGGATCTTCATATATTCCTTATCTCTGAGCTCTCTGGCCACCGGCCCGAAGATACGCGTGCCGACAGGGTTCTTATCATCGCGGATAAGGACGGCGCCTTAACGACATCGCCCTTCTTGACCTGGCCGCCGGGAGCCGCCTTGCGGACGGAAGCGACGATAACATCGCCGATGTTGCCGTACTTCCTCTTGGAGCCGCCAAGAACGCGGATGCACTTGATCTCTTTGGCGCCGGTATTGTCGGCGACCTTCAGATAACTCTCTTGCTGTATCATATTGTCGCCTCCTTACTTCGCCTTTTCAACGATCTCTACAAGTCTCCATCTCTTCTCCTTGGAGAGGGGACGGCACTCCATAACGCGAACGGTATCGCCGATGCCGGCTATGTTCTCTTCGTCGTGAGCCTTGAGCTTGTAGGTTCTCTTGACTATTTTCTTATAAAGGGGGTGCTGAACGCGGTCGGCGATAGCGACCACGATGGTCTTGTCCATCTTATCGGATACAACCTTGCCCACCCTTGTTTTCCTGGAAGATGTTCTTACTTCACTCATTTATTCTTCCTCCTTACTGCTCGAGCTCTTTTTCACGAATGATCGTCTGGACTCGGGCAATATCCTTTTTTACAAGGGATATCTTAACAGGGTTGTCGAGCTGATTGGTGGCGTGCTGCATACGCAGGGTGAAGAGATCCTTCTTAAGATCCTTCAGCTTTGCCTCCAGCTCAGCGGCTGACATCTTTCTTACCTCGTTTGCCTTCATCTTATTCACCACCGTTCTCGGTCTCACGGGCGACTATCTTCGTCTTGCAGGGGAGCTTGTGAGCACCCAGGCGAAGAGCTTCCGCGGCATCCTCAGGGGAAACGCCGGCGATCTCGAAGAGGACCCTGCCGGGCTTCACAACTGCGACCCAGTACTCGGGAGCGCCCTTTCCGGATCCCATACGGGTCTCGGCGGGCTTCTGAGTTACGGGCTTATCAGGGAATATCTTGATCCAGACCTTACCGCCGCGCTTGGTGTAGCGGGTGATGGCGATACGGGCCGCCTCGATCTGGTTGGAGGTTATCCAGCAGGGCTCGGTGGCGACAAGGCCGTACTCACCGTAAACGACCGTGTTGCCGCGGGTAGCAACGCCCTTCATGCGGCCTCTCTGTACCTTGCGGTATTTAACTCTTTTCGGTAAAAGCATTAGTCGGCGCCTCCTTCTTTAGGAGCATCGGCACGGGGAGCGCGGTTCTGATAGCCGCCCTGACGGTTTCCGCCCTGCCTCTGGTTGTTATTGCGGTTGAACCCGCCCTGGCGGGGACCCCTGCGGTCGCCGTCGCGGCGCTCACGGCGCTCACGGGGAGGCTTCGTGGTGTCCATTGCGCGGGGGGTGGTGCGGAGAGCCTGGTTGAGGATCTCTCCCTTATAGATCCAGACCTTGATTCCGATGCGGCCGTAGGTGGTGGCAGCCTCGGCAAAGCCGTAGTCTATATCGGCGCGGAGTGTCTGAAGAGGGATGGTGCCCTCGTGATAGGCCTCGCTGCGGGCGATCTCAGCGCCGCCGATACGGCCGGAGATCTTGATCTTGATGCCGCGGACGCCGAAGCGCATGGCGCGGCTCATGGCGTTCTTCATCGTGCGGCGGAAAGCGACGCGCTTCTCAAGCTGGGAAGCGATGTTCTCCGCGACGAGCTGAGCGTCGGTGTCGGGGTTCTTGACCTCGATGATGGAGAGGTCGACGGGCTTGCCGAATCTCTTCTCGAGGTCGAGGCGAAGCTTCTCGATCTCAGCGCCGCCCTTGCCGATCACGATGCCGGGGCGGGAGCAGTGGATGAAGACCTTGACCTTGGCGCTGTCGCGCTCGATCTCGATCTTGGGGACTCCGGCTGCATAGAGGAGCTTCTTAAGATACTTGCGGATGTTGTAATCCTCAACGATGAGGTCGCCGACCTTATCGTCCCTGGCGTACCAACGGGAATCCCAATCCTTGATAACGCCTACGCGAAGTCCGTGGGGGTTTACCTTCTGTCCCATTTTTACGCCTCCTCTCTTTCCTTAACGACGATGGTGATGTGGCTGGTTCTCTTGTTGATCCTGTAGCCGCGGCCCTTGGAAACGGGCTGCATCCTCTTGAGGATGGGGCCGGGGTTCGCAAAAGTCTCGGAAACGTAGAGGTTTGCGGAATCGAGGCCGAAGTTGTTCTCGGCGTTGGAAACCGCGCTCTTGAGAAGCTTAACCATGATCTCAGAGGCAGCCTTCGGGGTGTGTAAAAGGATGGCGCGGGCGGTATTGACGTCCTTGCCCCTTATAAGGTCGCAGACGATCTTCACCTTGCGGGGTGAGATGCGCGCGTACTTGACTTGTGCTCTTGCTTCCATATCTCTGCCTCCTTATTTACCGGTCTTGCTGCCGGCGTGGCCGCGGAAGGTGCGGGTGGGCGCAAACTCGCCGAGCTTGTGTCCTACCATATCCTCGGTAACGTAAACGGGGATGTGCCTTCTTCCGTCGTGCACGGCGATAGTGTGTCCGACGAAGGAGGGGAAGATGGTGCTGGCGCGGCTCCAGGTCTTGAGGACCTTCTTCTCGCCTTTCTTGTTGAGCTCGTCAACTCTCTTGAGGAGCTCGGGGGCCGCGAACGGGCCCTTCTTTATGCTTCTGGACATTTATCCGTTTCCCTCCTTACTTCTGATTGCGGCGCTTGACGATGAACTTGTTGGTGCGGTTCTTCGTCTTGCGGGTCTTGTAACCGAGCGCCGGCTTGCCCCAAGGCGTTACAGGGCCGGGACGACCGATCGGGCTCTTGCCCTCGCCGCCGCCGTGGGGGTGGTCACAGGGGTTCATGACGGAGCCGCGGACGGTGGGACGAATGCCCATGTGGCGGACGCGGCCTGCCTTACCGAAGTGGATGTTGGCGTGCTCGATGTTGCCTACCTGACCGATGGAAGCCATGCAGTCGAGGCGGACGTAACGGTACTCGCCGGAGGGAAGGCGGACCTGCGCCATTCCGTTCTCCTTAGCCATAAGCTGAGCGGCAGCGCCGGCGGAGCGGACGAGCTGAGCGCCGCGGCCGGGATAGAGCTCGATGTTATGGATAACGGTACCTACGGGGATGTTGGCGATGGGAAGCGCGTTGCCCGGCTTGATATCGGCGCCGGCGCCTGCTACCACCGCGTCGCCGGCCTTGAGGCCGACAGGGGCGAGGATGTAGCGGCGATCGCCGTCGGGATACTCAACGAGGGCGATATAAGCGGAACGGTTGGGGTCGTACTCAAGGCGGAGAACGGTGCCCTGAACGTCGAGCTTATTGCGCTTGAAGTCGATGATGCGGTACTTTCTGCGGTTTCCGCCGCCCTTGTGGCGAACGGTTATGCGGCCGTAGCTGTTGCGGCCGGAGTGCTTCTTGAGCACCTCGGTGAGCTTGGGCTCGGGCTTTGCCTTCTTATCAACGCCGTCGAAGCCGGAAACGGACATATGCCTTCTCGACGGAGTGGTGGGCTTAAAAAATTTAACAGACATTTCCTATTCCTCCCTTATACCATTCCCTCGAAGAGCTCGATGGGCTTGGAATCCGGAGTCAGTCTGACGACTGCCTTCTTCCAGGACTTCGTGGCGCCGGCGGGGTAACGGCCGACGCGCTTTTCCTTGCCGCCCATATTCAGGGTGGAGACCTTCATGACCTTAACGCCGAAGATCTCCTCAACGGCCTTCTTTATCTCAGCCTTGCCGGCGTCGGGAGCGACCTCGAAGGTGTACTTCAGAAGGTCGATAGCCTCCATGGACTGCTCGGTAACTATCGGGCGGAGGATTACGTCATAGCTGGATTTCATTACGCATATACCTCCTCAATTTTCTCAATGGCCGCCTTGTCCACAACGAGCTTGTCGGCGTTGAGGACGGAGTAGGCGTTGAGGATGGAGGCGGGAGTGGTCTCCACGCCGGGGATGTTCCTGGCGGAGAGGACTACGTTCGTCTCGACCTCAGGGGTAACTACGAGGGCCTTCTTCTCAGCGCCGACGGCGGTGAGGAAAGCCTTGAAGCTCTTGGTCTTGGGCTCGTCCATCTTGATCCCGTCGACAACGACGACGGCCTCATCAGCGGCCTTCTGGCTGAGAGCGGAACGGATGGCGAGCTTTCTGACCTTCTTGTTTACGGAGAAGGTGTAGGTGCGGGGCTTGGGGGCGAAAGCTACGCCGCCGTGGGTGTAGTGCGGGTTGCGGGTGGAACCCTGACGGGCGCGGCCGGTGCCCTTCTGACGATAGGGCTTGGCGCCGCCGCCGGAGACCTCAGCCTTTGTGAGGGCGCTCTGAGTGCCCTGACGGAGGTTTGCGAGGTGGTTCCTTACTGCCATGTGAAGCACGGCCTCATTGGGCTCGATGCCGAAAACGGAAGCGGGGAGCTCTACGCTGCCAACGACCTTTCCGGACATATCGTATACGTTAACGTTAGGCATTGTCTAAACTCTCCTTTCCTTAGCCTCTCGCAGAACGCTTCTGCGGGTTGGAGCTGACGGTCTGAGCCGGGCCCTTGATCTTGGAGCGGTTGATTACGGTGTTCTTCAGGTAGACGATCCCGCCCTTGGGGCCGGGAACTGCGCCGCGAACGGCGATGAGGTTCAGATCGTTATCGATGTAGACGATATCGAGGTTCTGAACGGTGACCTGCTCGTTGCCCATCTGGCCCGCGCCGATCTTACCCTTGTAGATGCGGCTGGGGGTGGAGGTGGAGCCCATGGAGCCCGCGTGACGGTGAACAGGGCCGCCGCCGTGGCTGGTCGGAGTTCTCTGAGCGTTCCAGCGCTTGATAGCGCCCTGATATCCCTTACCTTTTGAAATGCCGGTGATATCGAGCTGATCGCCCTTCGCGAAGAGGTCGCAGCCGATAACGTCGCCGACCTCGAACTTGGAGCAGTCGTCAAGACGGAACTCCTTGAGGTGGCGCTTGAGCTCGCCGGAGGCCTTGAGATGTCCGATCTCGGGCTTGGTGAGCTTCTTTTCCTCGACGTCCTCGAAGCCGAGCTGGATGGCTTCGTAACCGTCGACTTCCGCAGTCTTCTTCTGAACGACTACGCAGGGGCCGGCCTCGATAACGGTCACGGGAATGACCTTGCCGGTCTCATCGAAGATCTGCGTCATGCCGACCTTCTTGCCGATGATGGCTTTTTCCATTTTCTTTTCTCCTTTTAATAAGGTTATTGGTCGAAAGCGCCACGCCCTTGCAACCATGGGCGCCGTCCCCCGACTTGACCCCGTCCGCTCACGCAAGTCGCGGACGACGGGTTGTTAACAGTGTTTTCCGACCGGAAGCCGATCAGAGCTTGATCTCGATCTCGACGCCCGCCGGGATCTCGAGGGCCATAAGAGCCTCAACGGTCTTCTGGGTGGGAGATACGATGTCGATGAGCCTCTTGTGAGTGCGGCGCTCGAACTGCTCACGGCTGTCCTTATATTTGTGAACCGCGCGGAGAATGGTGACTACCTCCTTCTTGGTGGGGAGGGGGATCGGGCCGGAGACCTTAGCGTCGGTGCGCTTCGCGGTCTCGACTATCTTCTCTGCGGTCTGGTCGATGAGCTGGTGATCGTAAGCCTTGAGTCTGATGCGGATCATTTTCTTTGCTGCCATTTTTTCTTTCCTCCAATTTCGTACAGCATATTGTATAAAATGTACCGTACGGTGAGCCATTCTTTTGTACACTCAGCCGTGCGTATCACTCCCGCCCAGAAAAATAACCGGTATTAAACCGGCTGTTTCCCTGCCCGGACGATATACGCCCGTACAAAACTTGACTCAGCCGCCCGATTTCGCGCCGCCGAACATACTCCCCGGAAGTTACCGCCTTATGACGCAATCTCCCTGATCATCGCAGTACGCTTATGGGCGCAATTATTGCGCACTACGCCCACGCGCCCTGTTAGAATAACAAATAACTCCCCTTATGTCAAGCACTATTTTCAAATTTTTTGAACTTTTTTCTAATAAATTTCCCTTTTGTGGCTATATCACCGGAGAAATACAATATGTTGAGGCTATCGTCAATTTGAAGAAGGCTCCCGGCATTGACAAAAGGCGGCCCGTACCTTAAAATGACATTCGTCATGATTATATTATAATGTATAGGAAGGGGGCGCCGGTCGTCTTGCGGATAGGAAATGTTGAACTTAATACGCCCGTAATGCTTGCGCCGATGGCCGGGGTGACCGATCTCGCCTTCCGAACGCTCTCACGCGAGTACGGCGCCGGGCTTACGGTCGCCGAGATGGTGAGCTCGAAGGCTCTGATGTACCAGGATAAAAAGTCCGTGGCCCTGATGCGGCTCGGCGAGGGGGAGAGCCCCGCCGCCGTTCAGATATTCGGCTCCGACCCCGCCTGCATGGGCGAGGCGGCGGCGAAGGCCGCTGAGCTCGCTCATCCCGATATAATTGATATCAATATGGGCTGCCCCGTCGGCAAGGTCGTCTCCTCCGGCGACGGGTCGGCTCTTATGAAAACGCCGGAGAGGGCGCGCGACGTTATCGAGAGCGTCGTTAAAAGCGTGAGCCTTCCGGTAACGGTGAAGTTCCGCAAGGGCTTCGACTCCGCTTCGGTGAACGCCGTCGAATTCGCCAAAATGTGCGAGGAGGCGGGAGCCTCCGCCCTGACCGTCCACGGACGGACGAGGGCTCAAATGTACTCCGGAAAGGCGGACAGGGAGATAATAAGGGCGGTCAAGACCGCCGTAGGCATACCGGTATTCGCGAACGGGGATATTTTTACGGGCGAGGACGCGAAGAAGATGCTTGACTTCACCGGGTGCGACGGGATAGCTATAGCCCGCGGGGCGATGGGCAGCCCATGGATATTCCGCGAGGCGAAGGCGGCGATTGAGGGGCGCGAGATACCCGAGCCGCCCTCGTACCTCGAGCGCCTCGCCGTTGCGCGGAGGCAGTTTGAGCTTGCAGCCGAAGACAGGGGCGAGCGCACCGCCTGCCTTGAGGCGAGAAAGCACCTCGCCTGGTATATAAAGGGCATGCCCTACGCCGCCTATTTCAGGGACAGGATAATGAGCGTTTCCACGCTCCGCGATATTTACGGCGTTACCCTCGATATCGAGGACGCCCTGCGGGACAGAGAGAGGAGGCCGGACCGTGACCCTCGATGAAGAAAGCCGCCTTGTAAAGGCGGCGGCAAACGGGAGCGAAAGCGCGTTCGAGGCTCTCGTCACTGAGAATCAAAAGCTCGTCTACAATGTAGCCCTGAAGCTGACGGGAAATTCGGAGGACGCTCTCGACGTATCCCAGGAGACCTTTTTGAAGGCTTACCGCAATCTCTCCGCCTTCCGCTTCGAGAGCCGCTTTTCCGCCTGGCTCTACCGGCTCGCGTACAACGCCTCGATGGACCTTCTGAAAAAAAGGCGGAGCACGGTTTCTCTCACCGCGGAGGACGAGGAGGGCGAGGAGCGGGAACTCACCGTCGCCGACGCCGCCCTGACGCCGGAGGAGAGCCTTGAGCGCGAGGAAATGCGCCGTGCCGTCCGCGAGGCGGTCGCCCGCCTGCCGGAGGATAAGCGGGAGATAATCGTTATGCGCGAATTTTCGGGCATGAGCTATTCCGACATAGCCGACGCCCTCGGCATAGAGGAGGGCACGGTAAAATCCCGCATCTCCCGGGCGAGGGCGGCTTTGGCGGAAATTTTATCCGAATACGGAACTTTTGCCCGACCTTCTCCGTCTAATAAAATGAAAGGAGGGAAAAGAAATGCGTGACTGCGAAAATATGCGCGAGCTGATAAGCCTTTATTTAGACGGCGAGCTCGGCGCTGACGAGACCGCAAAGATAGAGGAGCATATAGCGGGCTGCGAGGAGTGCTCGCGCTTTCTGCGCTCCTATTCCCTCTTCAAGGACAGCATACCGGACGACGTTGAGCCGCCCGCCGAGCTTCTTTCCGGAGTAATGGCCGGCGTGCGCGAGATAAACGCAGAGAAGAAAAAGAAAAAGAGGCCCGCCCTCATCCTGCGCTGGACGGCGATAGCCGCTTCCTTTGCCATCGTGACCTTCGCGGGCATAAGCCTAATGAACGGCGGCTTTGACGCAGGCTCCGCCTTCGCCAATGAAGCCGCCCTGTCCCCCGAGCCCGGCGCGGCTTATACCGACAGGGTAACGGATTACGCGCAGGCGGAAGATGCAGAGCCTGCTTCCGATGAAATCCCGTTCGAGCCCTCTACGGTTCCCGCTGAAGCTCCCGAAATCTTTGAGCCTGCCGAGGCCGCTATTCCTGATTTAGATTACGCCGGCGAGCCCGAGCCTGAGCCTGTCACCGAGCCGGAAGTCCCGCCTGAGCCGACGCAAAGCAAGGCCGAGCTCTCCGGTTACGGCACAAAGGAGCCGACGCCCGTGCCTGAGCCGGAGCCGGAGCCGGAGCCGGAGCCTGAACCCGAGCCCGAACCCGAGCCCGAACCGGAACCGGAACCGGACAGCGAGCCGGAGCCGGATGACGATCCCATTCCCGGCGCCTTACCGATTCCCGGTGATTCGGATCCGGACCCCGACCCACCCCCTCTTGACGCTGGTACTGTCGATAGCGGTTACTACTATCATTGGCTTATTCTCGGATACTACGACGGGGCGGAGGAGAAGACGGCGGCTCTGATCCGAGAGCTCGGCGGAGAAATTTGGGAATGGAATCCCGATTACAACTACTACGCCGTGTATTTCGAAAATCCCATTGAAGAGGAAGAGCTGGAAGCTCTGTGCGAAGAGCTTTTAAAGTACGATTATATTTGGACGGCATATCCGAAAGACGAGCTGTAAAAAAAACGCCGCTGACCTTGAATATCAGGTCAGCGGCTGATTTTTTATTCAAGAGTATATTTCTTCGCATAGTCCGCGTAGCGCCTTTCGAACTCGGTGCCGTGGCGCACGAGGTGGAGGTATTCGTGAAGGTAGAGCTCCTGCTTGCCGATCTCGAGGACGCAGCCCGCGATATTCGAGGCGTGGCCGCCAATTCTCTCGAGAGCGGTCAGGATATCGACGAGGACGAAGCCCGTTTCGATGGTGCATTCGCCCTTTGTAAGGCGCTCGACGTGAGCCGCCCTTATCTTTTCGCAGAGGGCGCTTATCACCTTGCAGAGCGGCTCTACCTCAACGGCTGCCTGACTGTCGCCTCGGCAGAAGGCGGCGTTCGTCTTTTCAAGAAGCTCGTCGGTTGCCGCGAACGCGACCTTTAGCTCCGCCTCAGCAGCAGGCGAGAAGCTGATTTTCTTCTCCCTTAGCTCTCCGGCAGAGCGAAGTATCGTTACCGAGTGGTCGCTAACGCGCTCAAAATCACTGAGGCAGCGAAGAAGCTGAGATACCCTTACGGCGTCTCTGCGCAGAAGCTCGCAGGAAGAGAGCTTAACAAGATAGCTTCCGAGCTTATCCTCATACTCGTCAACCTTGTTCTCCCAACTCTCGATCTTCTCTGCAGTTTTTTCGTTATAATCCGTAAACTGCTCCATGGCGGCGCGAACTCCATTGGAGGCAAGCTCCGCCATATCGCGCTCGACGTTGAGGCACTGCTCGAGAGCGACGGAGGGCGTTGCCAGAAGTCGCTCGTCCAGCAGTACCGCGTCCTCGGCGCCATCACGAACGAGCTTGCGCGAGATGGCTACGAGAAGCTTAGAGAGCGGCATAAATATAATTACGGAGATTAGCTTGTAGACAGTGTTGATAAGCGCAATCTCCACTGGGTCGACCATTTCCATGCCAAAGGTCCAGCCTGCCAAATTATATACTGTCAGGTATACGGGAAGAAGAAGTACGGCTGAGAGTAGGTTGAAGAGAAAGTGGATGCAGGCTGCGCGCTTGGCGTCCTTCGATGCGCCGACAGCGGCAAGTGCGGCCGAAATGCAGGTCCCTATATTCTGCCCCATAATAATCGGGATAGCGGCGTTTATGGGGATGCCTCCGGTTGCCGAGAGAGCCATCAGAATACCGATAGACGCAGAAGAGGACTGAATAACAACTGTGATTAGGGCGCCTACGACAATTCCGACAACAGGATTTGATACCGCGGCAACTATACCCGTAAAAGCAGGATCCGTCCTGAGGCCGGCGACGGAGCCGCTCATAATCTCCATTCCGTACATCAGAACGGCAAATCCGAGAAGTATAAGCCCCGTCTCCTTGCGCCTCGTGCTTTTGGAGAAGTTATGCATAACTACTCCGATAAGGGCTAGGACGGGAGTGAATGTAGAGGGCTTAAGAAGATGCAGAATGAAGCTTCCGCCAGATACGCCGGAGAGGGAAAGTATCCAGGGCGTAGATGCAGCTCCGAGGTTGGCGCCAAGAATAATCGGTACGGACTGCAAAAGGGACATTAGTCCGGAGTTTACGAAGCCGACTACCATTACCGATGTGGCAGATGATGACTGTATCGCCGCAGTTACTCCGGTACCGAGAAGTATTCCCTTTATCGGATTTCCTGCCAGCTTATACAGGATCATCTCCATCTTGCTTCCCGCAACTTTTTTGAGCGAGTCTCCCATGACCGACATTCCGAAGAGGAACATCGCGACTCCTCCGAACAGAGAGATTATATTAGTTGCATCCATTTATTGATATACCGCCCTTTCTCTCATATCTATAAATAAAGAGACTTTCACCGAAAAACCACAGTAAAAGTCTCGCTACTTCGAACATACCCCGGGGAATTCTTCCCGTACTGACGAAATATGTCACGCATCGCTGCGCAAGCTACTCCCTTATTAACTGTGTTAAATATCACACATTCAGCCCCGATTTGTCAACAGTTTGAAGACTTTGAGTGTTTACGGAATCTACTCGAACAGTTCGCTTACTTTCTTCAGAAGTCCGCGTATCTCCAGGTGCTGCGGACATACTTCCTCGCACATTCCGCATTCTATGCAGTCGCTCGGTTTTCCGCTTTCATTTGTGATTTTCTCAAATGATGCCCAAGGATCGACCTTGCCGAACAGGACCTTACTGTTATATGCCGAGAACAGATTCGGTATCCTGATCTCCATAGGGCAATGGTTCTCCTCTACGCAGTATCTGCATCCCGTGCAAGGTATCGCTCCCATCGAGCCGAAAACAGCCACCACCTTATCGATCGCTTCAAGTTCCTTTTCGCTGAGAGGAGCAAAGTCTCCGTCATTGCAGCTGAAAGTACAGATATTGTCTTTCATCTGCTCCATATTGCTCATTCCGGACAGCACCATCTCGATCCCGTCGAATCCCGCGGCAAACCTGAGGGCATAGCCCGCGTTGCTGCAGTCAGAACCTGTCTCAGCTCTCAGATCATCCAGCGTCTTCTGCGCTTCTTCAGGCAGATTCACAAGGTTTCCGCCCCTGACCGGCTCCATGACAAGTACAGGCTTGCCGTGCTTGCGGCAGACTTCGTACACCTTGCGGCTCTCTATGGATACGTTCTCGTAGTCGAGGTAGTTGAACTGTATCTGAACGATCTCGACTTCCGGATACTCCGTGAGTATGCGGTCAAGGACCTCTGCTTTATCATGGAACGACAGTCCGACGTGACGGACCTTGCCCTCTGCCTTCAGATCGAAGGCGGTCTCATAAGCGCGGCACTGTTTGAAGAACTCGAAGTTCTTGGCGTTCTGAGCGTGCATCAGCAGAAAGTCGAAATATTCGACTCCGCATGCCTCGAGCTGCGAGTCTATCAATGGCCTGATATCCTCTTCTGTCTTGAAATACGCGTCCGTAAGCTTGTCAGTCAGGACGTACTCGCCGCGCTCATGCCTTGAAGTAAGACACTCCTTTACCGCGACTTCGCTCAGTCCGTCGTGATAGCCGTGGGCGGTATCAAAGTAGTTGAATCCGCTCTCAAGGAATGTGTCGACCATTTCGCAGACCTGCTCATTATCGATCTTTCCGTCCTTCATCGGCAGTCTCATCATGCCGAACGCGAGATGCTTTTTGTTTTCACTGAATGCTCTGTTATTCATTTTCTTTCTCCGTCCATGCACGGCGATTCATCAGCTGACCGGTCTTTCTTCACTTGAAGTATTTGCCTGTGTCGTCTTTATATACGAAGTCGGTCGTGCCCCCGCATGACCTGCACTTATAAGATCTGTATCCGAAGCCTTCTCCGCAGCCGCCGAAGCCGGACTGCAGATCTTCCGACCCGCAGAACGCGCATTTTACTGCCGCGTTCCCGCCGCGGTCATCGATCGCCTTATGCTGTCCGTAGTTCGGAAGTTCCTTAAGACCCGGCCGGTCTGCACCGCTGAAACTGAGGTCGACTCTCTTCGCGTCTTCTTCAGTCATTACCCATTTGCCGTCTGCCATCAGGATCACTCCTTTGTTATATTACCATCGCGTTTCAGGCGTTTTCGGGCAGACAGTGCATGTGTGTCTGTCCAAGCACGCGGAAGCCTTCTGCGTGAGAGCAGAACTTGCGGAGTCCGAAGTCCGCCGAACGCAGCTTCAGGTACAGCGCGAGCTGTTTTGCCTCGTCGCTGCCCTCCGGGAACTGGCTTGTGTGGCATCCGAACAGCGCTTCATTCTGAAGTTCAAACTGTTCCTTCGTGACCCTGACGAAGCGGTTGGCCTTTGCCGTCATGTAGAAAGCGATGCCTTTCACATCCGCAGATCCGGCGCCGTATTTTTCCATGATGCCCGGATACGGCGCAAAGTATGCGATGCGCGAAGCGGCGCGGCCCGTATTAAGGTGGTCTATATGACACTCCTGCCCGGTGTCCGGGTCGGGAGCAAAGATCAGATCGGGCTTTATCTCGCCAACAGCTTTCGCGATGCCTTTAAGCATGTCCTCGTAGTCGTAGAACCCTCCGTCAGAGAGGTCCAGAAAACGTACGTCAGTCGCACCCAGGATGCCGGCCGAACGGATCGACTCCTGCTTTCTGAGTTCGACAAGATCGTCTCCCTTTATTCCCCCTGAAAAGCCGTCGCCGTATCTTCCGTCAGTCAGTATCAGGAAAGTGACCTTCTTTCCCGCTGCCGCGAGTTTGGCTGCGGTCGCGCCGCCGCCTATCTCTATGTCATCCGGATGCGGTCCTATAAAGAGGTAACTGGAAAATTCCTCTATCTTAGGCGCCGGCGCCGCTATCTTTAACGCGAGTCCTGTGAGTCCCATGTCGCTCTCCGATCGGCAGTACTATCTTCACATTTGCTAACAATTAATTATATAGGATTCAGCGTAAGAAATGTGGATATCCTCTCAAATAACTGAGGAAAAATATGGTATTATCAAAAGGAACACGAAGCGCGGTTTTTGCGGACAACCGCCACGGGTATTGAAAGAACCAGAGGTTACGCATGAATTTCATTTTTATCTCACCTAACTTCCCGGAAAATTTCGTAAACTTCTGCGACAGGCTCAACGCTAACGGAGTCAATGTGCTCGGCATCGGCGACGCCTCTTATGATTCGCTCAGCGATTCGCTCAAGAACTCTCTTACCGAGTATTACAAAGTCGATTCCATGGAGAACTATGACTCGGTGTACCGCGCCGCCGCTTTCTTTGCTTTCAAGTACGGGCGCATAGACTGGATAGAATCCAACAACGAGTACTGGCTGGAGCTTGACGCAAGGCTCAGGCAGGATTTCAATGTCACAACGGGAGTTCAGCCTGATGAGCTCGCTCTCTGGAAGAGCAAGGCTGCCATGAAGCCTGTTTACCGGGCCGCAGGCATTCCTTCCGCGCGCCAGCACAAAGTTTCCACCATGGAAGCCGCTCTGAAATTCATCGAAGAGGTCGGCGGATATCCGGTCTTCGCGAAGCCGAACGTCGGTGTCGGCGCGAGCTCGACTTTCAAGATAGATAACGAGGAAGAACTGAAGTCCTTTTTTGAGGCGGTTGACGGCCTGGATTATGTGATGGAAGAATACATTTCCGGAGACATATACACGTATGACGCCATATGCGATGAGAACGGAGATCCCGTCTTCGAATCATCCTTCACCTGTGTCAATGTGGCCGATTCCGTCAACGACGACACGGAAGCTATCATATACGTTGTTCCCGAAGTTCCGGATCAGCTCCGCGATTACGGCCGCAGAGCCCTGAAGGGCTTCAAGGTCAAGAGCCGTTTTGTGCATTTCGAGTTCTTTAAGCTCACGGAGGCCCGCAAAGGCCTTGCTGAGGCCGGGGAATTCCTGGGGCTTGAAGTCAACATGCGTCCGGCGGGCGGATTCATCCCTGATATGATGAATTTCTCGCATTCCACGGATGTCTACAGGATATGGGCGGACATGGTATGCGGCAAGTCTGACGCTGACGCAAATAACGGTCCGGATCGCTATTGTGTCTTCGTGGGCGCCAAGGACAGGTTCGACCACGTCCATGGGCACGATGAGATACTGGCTCGCTATGGGGACAGGATCACGATGTGCCAGCGCATGCCTGCTGTCTTCTACGCGGCCATGGGGAGCCAGATGTACATGGCCCTGCTGGAAACGGAGAAAGAGGTCGGTGAGTTCGCGTATTACATACTCGATGAAGAAGCTCCTAAGCTGATGCCGCACCTTTATAAATAGAAACCGTACAAAGAAAAAGAGGCTTCCGGCCGTGGCCGGAAGCCTTTCTTTTATTCTCTTTATTCTCCGAATACCGCTATATAGTCTTTTTTGAATTTCTCGATTCCGATATCGGTCAGCGGATGATCGATCATCTTCATCAGTACGCCGAACGGTACCGTCGCGATGTCTCCGCCCGCAAGAGCGCAGTCCGTGACATGCATCGGATTTCTGACGCTTGCGCAGATGATCTCTGTCTCGATGCCGGCTACGGCAAAGATGTCCGCAATCTCTCTGATAAGGTCCGTGCCTCTGACCGAGATGTCATCGAGTCTTCCGAGGAAAGGCGATACATATGTAGCGCCTGCTCTTGCTGCCAGGAGCGCCTGGTTGGCTGTGAAGATCAGTGTCACATTCGTCTTGATGCCCTCCGCGGACAGCGCCTTGACTGCCTTCAGTCCCTCTGCTGTCATAGGGATCTTGACTACCATGTTCGGATGGATGGCAGCTATCTCGCGGCCTTCCCTGATCATTCCCTCAGCGTCTGTCGTCGTTGCCTTGACCTCTCCGCTGATAGGGCCGTCTACTATCTCAGTGATCTCCTTGATGACTTCATTGAAGTCTCTGCCTTCCTTGGCGATCAGCGACGGATTTGTCGTCACGCCGCAGATGATACCCATGTCATTGGCTGCTTTGATATCCTCGACCTTAGCTGTATCGATGAAAAATCTCATTGCTTATTCCTCCATGCGCAAAGCGCTACTTCCATTCCTTTACGGTCTTAACTATATTCTCTGCCGAAAGTCCGAAATCCTTGAGCAGATCTGCCGCAGGACCCGAATGTCCGAACTCATCGTTTACTCCTATACGGCGTACCGGAGTCGGCAGTTTCTCTGCGAGAACAGCGCTCACCGCTTCACCGAGTCCTCCGATGATGGAGTGTTCTTCACATGTGACGATCTTTCCGCATTCCTTTGCAGCCTTGAGTACCAGATCCTCGTCAAGCGGCTTGATGGTAGCCATATTGATGACTCTGGCGTTGATGCCCTCTGCTTTCAGTTCTTCGCCCGCCTTCATGGCTTCACATACCATCAGGCCTGTCGCGATTATGGCCACGTCGTTGCCGTCCTGAAGGACCTCTCCCTTGCCGATCTCAAACTTGAAGCTGTCCTCATCATGTAACACAGGTACGCCGGAACGTCCGAATCTCAGATATACCGGACCTTCAAAGTCGTACGCGGCTCTTACCGCGGCGCGCGCTTCAACATCGTCCGAAGGGCAGATGACAGTCATGCCCGGGATGCTGCGCATCAGAGCGAAATCCTCGCAGCACTGGTGGGACGCGCCGTCTTCACCTACGGATATGCCGCCGTGAGTCGCGCCGATCTTGACGTTCAGATG
>ONTN01000032.1:0-1335 GCA_900320765.1 uncultured Eubacteriales bacterium | reverse complement strand
CTGCCCGCGGCAAACATGGCGAATGTCGAAGCGAAAGGTACCAGTCCCATGGACGCAAGTCCTGCCGCGACGGCCATCATGTTGCCCTCTGCAATACCGCAGTCAAAATGTCTGTCAGGGAATTCCTTCTTGAATGTGCTCGTCTTGGTGGCTCCTGCGAGGTCAGCGTCAAGAACGACCACATTATCGTGTTCTTTTCCGAGTTCTACGAGCGCGTTGCCGTAGCTTTCTCTTGTCGCGATCTTCTTTACATCTGCCATATTACATCGCCTCCACTTCTTCGAGCTGCTTCCTGAGTTCTCCCATGGCCTGTTCGTACTGCTCATCGTTCGGAGCCTTGCCGTGCCATCCGGCCTGGTCTTCCATGAAGCTTACGCCCTTGCCCTTGAGAGTCTTCATGATTATAGCGGTCGGAACGCCCTTTGTTGCTCCGGCCTTATTGAAAGCGTCCTCTATCTGATCGAAATCATGGCCGTCGATCTCCACTACGTTGAGGCCGAACGCCTTGAACTTGTCAGGGATAGGATACGGGTCGATAACGTCCGCGATCCTGCCGTCGATCTGAAGATCGTTGTTGTCAACGATCACGCAGAGATTGTCCAGGCCGTAATGATGAGCGAACATCATCGCCTCCCATACCTGGCCTTCTTCGATCTCGCCGTCTCCGAGCAGTGTGTACACTCTCAGGTCCTTGCCCTGCTTTTTTGCGCCGAGCGCCATGCCGGCAGCGGCGGATACGCCCTGACCGAGAGATCCGGTGGACATGTCCACTCCCGGAGTCTCATTCATGTTAGGGTGTCCCTGCAGGCGGCTTCCGATGTGTCTCAGTGTCAGCAGTTCTTCAACAGGGAAGAATCCCCTGTTGGCCAGCACCGAATATAGACCCGGCGCGGTATGACCCTTCGACAGAACGAATCTGTCTCTGTCCGGATCTTTAGGGTTTTCAGGGTCGATATTCATTTCCCTGAAATACAGATATGTATACACATCCGCGGCGGAAAGGCTTCCGCCCGGATGACCTGACTTGGCGGCATGGGTGCCTTCGATTATGCCCATCCTCACCTTGCAGGCAAGTTTCATAAGTTCTTTCTTTTCGTCTTTTGTCATGACCGTCTCCTTATGCCGTTATTCTTTGGCAGCTGCCTTGAGCGCAGCTACGATCTCTTCCTGTGTGCTCATTGCCAGGACCTTCTCTGCGAGAGCGTCCGCCTCAGCCTTTGTCCACTTGGAAATGTTCTTTCTGACCTTGAGCACCGAAGGAGCCGAAACGCTGAACTCGGTAAGTCCGAAGGAAATCAGCAGCGGAATCATCATCGGGTTGGCGGCAGCCTCACC
>ONTN01000030.1 GCA_900320765.1 uncultured Eubacteriales bacterium | reverse complement strand
GAAGTCACACAGCATGGCAAGGTTTTCTTTTTTCATGGCAAAAGCTCCTTTTGTTTGTCTGCTATTATTGTAGCAAGTGAAAGGATTTTTGTCAAATCAAAATTAACAGCCCCGAAACACGCTTCGGGGCTGTTTGGTTATCGTTACGCTTTAAAATTATATCCGCATTCGTGACAATAATAAATTCGTTTTTTACCTGAAAACCATTTTTTACATCTCCAAATATGTCCTTTTCCCATACTCCATCAATCTTGTATTTGGAAAAATCGCCAACCATAGACTTGAAGTAATCCGTATCATATCGCCATTCTGAATATGACAATGCGGGCTGTGCCAGCTTTCTCGTCCGGTTTATATAGTACGATATTCTATTGGCGTCACATTTGTATGTTATGGTGAGAACATAGTCCTTTTCAAAATTTGAATACACTGCCGTTATCGTGCTGCCTGAAACTTCTAATTCTTGAATTACCAATTCCGTGATTGCTATCTTCCCATGCTTAGACGCAAGAGCGTTGATTTCATCGATAATTTCAATGGGCTGTGACGCACGGCTCTTGAGCTCTCCGCTAACAGAATAGCCTCCGATCTGAAAACACCATAAATATGCAAGCAAGGCAATAAGAATTGCAGCCAATAGCAAAAGAATAATTATCCGTAGGGGCTTTCTCATTCTGCTTTTATTTTCCATAAAATCCAACCACCATCTTACGCGTCCAGCGCGGCTTGAAGTTGCCTCATTACTTCCGATATTGAGTCGTCTTTACGTGAGCCCGTGAATATCGTCTCATCATCTTCCGTTGTAAAACAAACGTAATCTACAATTGCAGTTTCCGTTTCGTTACTTTCGCCTTCTAAGTGAAACCGCAAATACAGACAGTACCCTTCCGGGAATTTATAGCAATATACGCGTTTGTTATCCCTTTGTGTTATTTCGGGTACATATTCCAATTGTGCAATGATGCTTAGAAAATCGTTGAATTTTATCTGCTTTGATGTATCAAGCAAATCTGTATCAACAAGCCAATCAAGCACTGTCCGCTTGATCTCATATCCGTTAAATGTAACAAGCCTTGATTTTGAATTCAAAAAAATTTCAAATTCTGATTCCGGGGTAACAAGACCGACGCGAATATGTATCGTGGTATATCGATAATTAGAGTCTTTGTACTTCGGAAACGTGGTGCTGTGCGTCGAAACCATAAGAGCCGTGCCGTTTTTCTCCCAGACGAATTCAATGTATTCACCATCGTTCTCTGTAAAAAACTCTCTTATATCATCGACATACAAAGCTCCCTCTATCGTTTCCTTCGTCGGCGCTCCGTACTCCATTGTAAAACGGGAGACTAAATCGAAAACATATTCGCACGTATAGTCAAAGGAACGCACAATTGTGTCCGGCTGTATGATTATCGGTGATTCATTTAACGGAGTAGTAAACGCGGTATCAAGCCCCATATACTCGCTTTTGTCTATGTCAAAGCCTAAATGAAGCTTATACTCTTCACCAAATGCCGAAACCTGATATAGTGATCCATAACCCCAACGTGTATCGTATGAGTGCAATTCATCGTAAATTGCCTGCTCGGAAAACCATGCTTTTATTCCCATAGCACCAAGCGTTTCATCGAGAGTTCGCCCATAGCTGAACATGGGAAATACGTATTGGTCCACTTCCGCATCGTAAAAGCACTTCTCTTCTTCGAGGGCGCTTTCAAGCTTCCTGTTTCTCGGCGACGTTCTAGTATTCAGCCTGCAGGTAAACGGCAGGCTTCCTATTATAAGAACAAGAATCACAAGACAGGCAACAGCAAGAAATGCCCAACGAACGCGTTTGTTTTCCATCGCCCTTCCCCCTTAATGATTGTGCTGATCTTTACAGCTTTAGAATACCATTATAATGCTTTATATGTCAATCACAATATATAGAGTGAAAAATCCCCCGCGCGATTTCTCGCGCGGGGGCTCTGTTGTTATGCTATTGCGTTATCGCTTACGCTCTGGGGGTCTTGATCGCGGCCTGGGCTGCGGCGAGGCGGGCGATGGGCACGCGGAACGGGCTGCAGGAGACGTAGTCAAGGCCGATCCTGTGGCAGAACTCGACGGAGGTGGGGTCGCCGCCGTGCTCGCCGCAGATGCCGACGTGGAGCTTCGGATTTACGGGCTTTCCGAGGCTGATGGCCATCTCCATAAGCTTACCGACGCCGGCCTGGTCAAGCTTGGCGAACGGATCGCTCTCGAGGATCTTGGCATCGTAGTAGGCGCCGAGGAACTTGCCGGCGTCGTCACGGCTGAAGCCGTAGGTCATCTGGGTGAGGTCGTTCGTGCCGAAGCAGAAGAAGTCCGCGTTCTTGGCGATCTCGTCCGCCGTGAGGGCGGCTCTCGGGATCTCGATCATGGTGCCGACCTCGTACTTGAGCTCGACTCCGGCGGCCTTGATCTCCTCGTCGGCGGTCTCAACGACGACCTTCTTGACGAACTGGAGCTCCTTGACCTCGCCTACGAGCGGGATCATGATCTCGGGCTTTACGTTCCAGTCGGGGTGAGCCTTCTGAACGTTGATGGCGGCGCGGATAACGGCGCGGGTCTGCATCTTCGCGATCTCCGGGAAGGTTACGGCGAGGCGGCAGCCGCGGTGACCCATCATCGGGTTGAACTCGTGGAGGCCCTGGATTATGCCCTTGATGGTCTCAACGCTCTTGCCCTGGGTCTTGGCGAGCAGCTCGATCTCCTCCTCGGTGTTCGGTACGAACTCGTGGAGAGGGGGATCGAGGAAGCGGATGGTTACGGGATTGCCCTCGAGAGCCTCGTAAAGCTTCTCGAAGTCGCCCTGCTGATAGGGCAGGATCTTCTCAAGAGCGGCCTCGCGCTCCTCGACGGTGTCGGAGCAGATCATCTCGCGGAAGGCGGCGATCCTGTCCGCCTCAAAGAACATATGCTCGGTGCGGCAAAGGCCGATGCCCTCGGCGCCCAGCTCGCGAGCCTTCTTAGCGTCGTGCGGGGTGTCGGCGTTGGTACGGACCTTGAGGACTCTGTACTTGTCGGCGAGACCCATGATGCGGCCAAACTCGCCGGCGATCTCTGCGTCGACAGTCTTGATGATGCCGTCGTAAATATTTCCGGTGGAGCCGTCGATGCTGATCTCGTCGCCCTCGTGGAAGGTCTTGCCGGCGAGAGTGAACATCTTATTCTCCTCGTCCATAACGATATCGCCGCAGCCGGATACGCAGCAGGTGCCCATTCCGCGGGCGACGACTGCAGCGTGGCTCGTCATACCGCCGCGAACGGTGAGTATGCCCTGGCTGACCTTCATTCCGGTGATATCCTCGGGGCTGGTCTCAAGGCGGACGAGAACGACCTTCTCGCCGCGGGCTGCCCACGCTTCGGCGTCCTCAGCGGAGAAGACGATCTTGCCTGCGGCGGCTCCGGGGGAGGCGCCGAGGCCCTTGCCCATGGGAACGGCGGCCTTCAGTGCGGCGGCGTCGAACTGGGGATGGAGCAAGGTGTCGAGGTTTCTCGGGTCGATCATAAGAACGGCCTTCTTCTCGTCGATCATGCCCTCGTCAATGAGATCGCAGGCGATCTTGAGGGCAGCCTTCGCGGTGCGTTTGCCGCTGCGGCACTGGAGCATATAGAGCTTGCCGTTTTCAACGGTGAACTCCATATCCTGCATATCGCGGTAATGCTCCTCGAGGATATTGCAGACCTTTACGAACTGATCGTAAGCCTCGGGGAACTTCTCGGCCATCTGGGTGATGGGCATCGGGGTGCGGACGCCGGCGACGACGTCCTCGCCCTGGGCGTTAGTAAGGAACTCGCCCATAAGCTTCTTCTCTCCGGTGGCGGGGTCGCGGGTGAAGGCGACGCCGGTGCCGGAGTTCTCGTTGAGGTTGCCGAAGACCATCGGCATAACGTTGACTGCGGTGCCCCAGGAATAGGGGATGTCGTTATCGCGGCGGTAGACGTTCGCGCGGGGGTTGTCCCAGGAGCGGAACACGGCGCGGATGGCTTCGTAGAGCTGTACCTTAGGATCGGAGGGGAAGTCCTCGCCGATCTGAGCCTTGTACTCGGCCTTGAACTGGATCGCAAGCTCCTTGAGGTCGGCGGCGGAAAGCTCGATATCAAGCTTGACTCCGCGATCCGCCTTCATCTTGTCGATAAGCTGCTCGAAATACTTCTTGCCGACCTCCATAACGACGTCGGAGAACATCTGGATAAAGCGGCGATAGCTGTCGTAAACGAAGCGCTCGAACTTGGGATCGGGGTTGCCCGCGATCATCGCGGCGACGACCTCGTCGTTAAGGCCGAGGTTGAGAATGGTATCCATCATTCCGGGCATGGAAGCGCGGGCGCCGGAGCGGACGGAAACGAGGAGCGGGTTATGAAGATCGCCGAACTTCTTGCCGTTTATCTCCTCCATCTTGGCAACGTACTCCATGATCTCGGACATGATCTCGTCGTTGATCTTGCGGCCGTCCTCATAGTACTGGGTGCAGGCCTCGGTGGTGATGGTGAATCCCTGAGGCACGGGGAGCCCGATGTTGGTCATCTCGGCCAGGTTCGCGCCCTTGCCGCCGAGGAGCTCTCTCATGCTCGCGTTGCCTTCTGAGAAAAGATAAACGTATTTCTTGCTCATAATGCGTATTCCTCCTTAGTTTTTTATAGCCATAATATTATACCAATTTCTTCTTGTCTTTGCAATATTTCCGATAAAATATTTCTTGAGAATGGGGCGGGAAATCGAATGGTATTTGCAATTACGGGATACCGGTGTTATAATGCCCTTATCAGTATTGTAAGAGGGCGTTTTTTATGAAGCTTCAGGAGCGCACCTGGGCGGAGATCAGCCTGGGCGCGATAGAGCATAACTATAACGCGATAAGAGCCGCCATACCGGCCGGCACCCGCTTTCTCGGCGTTGTCAAGGCGGACGCTTACGGGCACGGGGCGGTCGAGGTCTCCCGCCTTCTCGAAAGGCTCGGCGCGGACTACCTCGCGGTATCCTGCATAGCCGAGGCAATCGAGCTGCGCGAGGCGGGGATAAGGCTCCCCATTCTCATTCTCGGCCACACCCCGCCGGATAACGTGCCTCTCCTCGCGGACTATAACATCACGCAGACTGTCACCTGCGAGGCGAAGGCGAAGGAGTTTTCCGACGAGGCTAAAAAATGCGGCCGCAAGCTTAAGGTGCATATCGCCCTCGACACGGGCATGAGCCGTCTCGGCTTTCTCTGCGAGGGCAGGCATTTTAAAGAGGGCGTTAAAAACGTCGTTTCCGCTGTTAATATGCCGAACATCGAGGCCGAGGGAGTTTTCACCCATTTCGCTCTTTCCGACGAGCCGGGTGAAGGCGCGAGAGAGTACACGGAAAAGCAGCTTCGTCTTTTCCTCGACGTTATAAACGCGGTCGAGGCTGAGTCGGGCTTCCGCTTCAAAATAAAGCACGCTGCAAATTCCGGCGCCGTTCTCAGCTATCCGGAGGCCGCCCTCGATATGGTGCGCCCCGGACTTCTGCTCTACGGTTACGGAGACGGAAAAAGGCTCGGCCTTGAGCCCGCGATGAGCCTCGTCACCACGGTGAGCACGATTAAGCACTATGACGCCGGAGTCTCCGTGAGCTACGGCGGCATCTTCAAAACAGAGAGGCACACGAGGATGGGCGTTATCCCGATAGGGTACGCCGACGGCCTTCTGCGTATCCTTTCAAATAACTTTTCCGTCTACACCGACCGCGGCTTTGCGCCCCAGCGCGGGCGCATCTGTATGGATATGTGCATGGTCGATCTCACCGACCTTGCCGAGGTTAACCTTGACAGCCGCGTTGAGATCTTCGGCAAAAACGCCGATCTCGAAGCCCTCTCCGAGAGGGCGGGCACTATCCCCTACGAGCTGATGTGCTCGATATCGAAGCGCGTTCCCAGAGTGTACGTGGACTGACCCTCCGGCATATATTGGGATGAGAGGAAACTCTCAGTTCAATGTATAAAAAATCTCTTTTGTGAAAGAATTATAGTGACGGTTACATAAAACCGGACTATGATCTTGTCGGAGAGTGAATAAAGGTGCTTAGCGGAGTTAAGCGAGGAGACATTTATTACGCCGACCTGAGCCCCGTAGTGGGATCGGAGCAGGGCGGAATGAGGCCCGTTCTCATCGTTCAGAACGACACGGGCAACAAGCACAGTCCCACGGTCATCGCCGCAGCGATAACGAGCCAGATGGGCAAGACGAAGCTGCCGACCCATATAGAGCTTGAGGCGAGAAGCTTCGGACTTACGAAGGACTCCGTAGTCCTGCTTGAGCAGATACGGACGATAGATAAAAGGCGCCTTAAGGAGAAAATGGGCAGGGCGTCACCCGAGTTTATGCGAAAGGTGGATAACGCCATCGCCGTAAGCTTTGGATTACAATGAAAAGCGCCGGAGCGGGCAATGCCCGCTCCGAACGGAGGAAGGTACATATGAAGACGAAGAAAAAGCTTATTATCGTTCTTGCCGCCCTCGCGATAGCGGCGGTCTCCGCCGGAGTGGGCGCGATAGCCGCCACGAGCTACGGCACTAAGGACGACCCCCTCGTCACCCTCTCGTATCTCGACGAGAGCGTTATACCGAGGATAAAGGAGGAGCTCGGCGGCGTCATCGACGAGAAGGCGGCCGAGCTTGAAGGGAAGCTCGCAGGTAACCCGGGCGGCTCTCAGCCGCAGGGCGGCGAGAGCGTGGACGGCGAGCTGCGCTTTTCCGTCGTCTCCCTCTCCTCCGGTCAGACTCTCTCCTGCTCGGTCGGAACGGAGATAATGCTAAGGATAGGCACGGCTCAGAGCTGGGGCTCCTCGAGCCCGAGGCTCATTGACGAGACGACCGGCGCCTCGGTCGCATCTGCCGGAGCCGAGCTCTCGAAGGACCATATGTATATCGTGACGATCAAGGGAAACGGCATAAAGGCCACTTCAAACGTGAAGGTCCTCGTCCGCGGGAGCTACACAATAGGCTGACGGAATATAATCCTCGCCCCCTCCGTATATTTTTACGGAGGGGGCGTTTTTCTATGTCTTTTTCCGGGAATTATCACGTTTCCGATAATATGGGCGAGCTGGAGGTCCGCGAGGAAAGCCTCTACCTCTCGTTCTCATATACCAGCGCGAGGGTCAAAGAGCCGTCGCGCCTCGTTATATACTGCGGCTCAAGGTCTTTCTCAGTCGGTGTTCCCGCTCCGGAGGACGGATATCTGCGCCTTGAAAAGAGGATATCCCTCTCCGCTCTCCGAAGCTCGGGCTTTGACCGTATCGACGAGGCGCGGCTTGTGCCGCTATCGCAAAAGCCGGACGCCTCCGGGAAGCGGGAGTCCGCTCTGCCGGTCAGCGCCGGAAAGGACGAATATATCTCGTTCGTCTCCGGCGGAAAGAGAGTATTTCTTCCGGTCAGGCGTTCATAAGGATCCTCACGTTCTCCGTGCTGTACTCGATCTCCTCCGACCAGCGGCGCAGGGCTTCGCAAAGCCCCGTTTTCTCAGCGAGGAAGAGGACGAGCTCTCCCGCCTCCCGCGCAAAGAGAAGGAGCTTTTGTAGCCCGTACTCCTCCAAGTCCTCAAGTCTTCTGAAGACGATATAGTCGGTCGCTCTGCCGAAGGCGACACGGTCATAGCTTTTAGGCGGGGGCAGAGTTCGCAGCTCTTCGAGTTGGCTCTCCCACGCATCGTCTATCGGCTCGCAGAGCGCGTATTTTGCGATCAGCCTGTCCCGCTCTTTCCCGGTCAGGGTGGGCTCTATGCTTATCTTCCGTCCGAGGATATCGTCAAGGCTCAGGCGCTCTCCGGTCTCGGTCAGAAAGCCGAGCCTGCCGCGCCCCGCGAGAAGAAGCTCCGCCGCCCTTTCGCAGGCGAGGCCGAGCCCGCAGAGCTCAAAGCCGCGATTTTTTGCGAAAAAGCGCGGGTGCAGGGCGCAGATATCGGAGAGAGCGTCCTCGCCGAGCTCGGGAATGAGCCGGCATAGCCCGTCCTCTCTCAGGAATGGACAGCGCCCGTCCACGGTAAGTTTAAATGAGTACGTCTCCCCGTCGAAGCGGAGGGCGCGCCTCAGCTCATCACCGAGGGAGCCCTCGAGCGAAAGGTAGTACCGAGCGGTATCTTCGTCGATCTCTATCTCCCAGCCCCGGCAGCAGGTATGACGGCAGGCGGACGCCTTGCAGGAAAAATCGCCGTAAAAATCGGGTCTCAGCTCCGTCATTTTAAGCGAGCTTCTCCATCTCCCCGATGAGCTCGCCGAAGAGGGCGAGGCCGGAGTTTATCGGATCGGGGACGGACATATCGACGCCGGCGATCTTGAGAAGTGAGATCGGGTCGGCGGACGATCCTCCGGACAGGAACTTCTTATAGTCGCGGACGGCGTTCTCGCCCTCGGTGAGTATCCTGTTTGCGATCGCGACGGCGGCGGAATAGCCGGTCGCGTACTGGAAAACGTAGTAATTATAGAAGAAATGCGGTATCCTCGCCCACTCTACGGCAATGCCATCGTCGGCGGCCATATCCGGCCCGTAGTAGAGCTTGTTGAGCTCGAGGTACTTATTGCACAAAAGATCGGCGGTCAGGCTCTCGCCCGCCTCGCTTCTCTCGCCCATAAAGAGCTCGAATTCCGCGAACATCGTCTGGCGGTAGACCGTGCCCTTGAAGGAGTCGAGGAAGTGGTTTATGAGATAGGCTCTCTCCCTCTTATCCTCCGTCCTTCCGAGGAGATAGCGCATAAGCAGCACCTCGTTCACCGTGGAGGCGACCTCGGCGACGAAGATGACGTAGTCTGAGGTGCTTATGGGCTGATACTTCGCGCTGTGGTAGCTGTGCATGGCGTGGCCGAGCTCGTGGGCAAGCGTAAACATACTGTCGAGGGTATCCTTCTGGTTAAGGAGAACATAGGGGTGCGGGAAGGACTGGCCGGAGGAATAGGCGCCGCTTCTTTTGCCGGCGTTCTCGTAAACGTCTATCCATCGGTCATTGAAAGCCGTTTTCAAAAGGTCTGTGTAGTCCTCGCCGAGAACCGAGAGGGCGGCGAGCACGGTTGCCTTTGCCTCCTCATAGTCTATCTTCCTCGCCGCGTCCGCGACTATCGGGGTGTAGATATCGTACATATGCAGCTCGTCTACTCCGAGGAGCTTCTTTCGGAGTGAAACGTACCTGTGCATCTTATCGAGGTTTCCGTGGACGGCGGAGATAAGATTGCGGTAGACCTCGGTCGGCACCTCGGTCTCGTCGAGGCTCGCCTCGAGGGTGGACTTATAGCCCCTCGCCTCGGAGTAGAAGCGGAGCTTCTTGAACTGGTAATCGAGGATAGTCGCCGCCGTGTTCTTAAATTCAGAAAGCCTGCCGTAAAGCGCCTTGAAGGCGCTCTCCCTGAGCGTTCTGTCGCCGCTCTCCTCGAGGGGCACGAAGGAGCCGGCTGTGAGCGCGTGGCTCGCGCCGCTTGAGTCAACGGCGTCGGGATATGTGAGGTCGGCGTTTCTGAATATCGAGCCGATGTCGCCGGGGGCGGACGCCATCTCGCCCGAGGCGGCGAGCAGCCTCTCCTCTGCCGGAGAGAGTATATGCTCACGCTTGCGGCGGATCTGATATATGCTGCGCTCGTACTCTGAAAGCTCCGGTCTCTCGGCGCGAAAAGCCTCGAGCCTCTCGTCGGGTATAGCCATTATCTCCGGCGTTGAGAAGGAGGCGGCCGAGGATACGGTGACGTAAGTGTTCATCGCCTTGCCGCGCATATCCTGATAAAAGCCGTTTCCCTGGTCCTGGTCTGCGCGGCAGCTCGCATAGCCGTAAAGGGTAGAGAGCCGCTTTGCTATATCGTCGCTGAGGCGGAAAAAGGCTAAAAGCGTATCCGCGCTCTCGCCCAGTCTTCCCGCGAAGGCGGCGATCTTTTCGGCAAGGCCGCGGACGGCCTCATTCTCCTCAGCCCACGCGGTATCGGTGGGGTACATATCCTCGAGACGCCAGGTGAATTCCTCGGGCACGTCTGATCTTTTGATCGAAGGGTCAAGCATATTAATATCCTCCTGCGGTTTTTTTCTTGATTTTACCACCTTTTCCCCTGAGCCGCAAGGGGGCGTTCCGGGAAAAGGCGGACAGTTTGCTATAATATGTATAAAGGTAAAAAAGCGTTGAAATCAGGCGCATTATGTGATAGAATGATAAGCTGACGGTACCTATAAGAACACGGTTTTGACGGGCATTTTTCCGCCAAGCCCGCGTCAGCCACCTTGATAATACGAAAGTATTGTCTGCGGCGCCTTCCTCTACTTGACGAAAAACTGCTCCGTCAAAACTGCAAGGCACCTCACAGAGAGTAATTTTCGCGGGATTTTTGTTCCGCGAAGTGCAGATGGG
>ONTN01000153.1 GCA_900320765.1 uncultured Eubacteriales bacterium | reverse complement strand
CATTTCGTTTGAAAACGGGGCAAAGTATAAAATAGACAGGGTCCGCGCGGTTGAGAGGGTGGCGGCGGTCAGGCCGACGGAGAGATACACCGTTATCATAGAGGGGAAACAGACGTATCTCTACCTTGAGGATGAGTACAAATGGTTCGTCCATATGAAAAACCGGGAAAAGACAGTTCAAGCCGCAGATTTTGCATATAAAAATGCATAGAAAATGGTCAAAATAAGTATTGCGTATTCCGGTCCATTTTTGTATAATTTTCTTTGTGCGTTCAACCGGAACGCGGTGCGGAGGTCAAATGAAAGCGAAAAAGAAAAAAACAAAGGTGATACTGCCGCTGCTCGGGCGATACGGGATACACTACGCGATCGGCCTTGTGATGCTGTTTACGGTGGATTACGTTAACCTGTACATACCCGAATTCATCGGGAACGTGATCGACGGGCTTGAGAGCTTCACCCTTGATTTAAACGGCATACTGACTATCTGCCTCAGGATAGTGATATGCGGCCTCATCATAGTCGCGGGAAGATTCTTATACCGCCTGTTTATCTTCGGCTCCGCGAGGAAGATAGAGCGCAGGCTTCGCGATATGATGTTCGCAAGGCTGGAGCTTCTGTCGCAGCGGTATTATAACGAGCACAAGACCGGCGATATAATGAGCTATTTCACAAACGACCTTGAGGCCGTGAGAATGGCGATAGGCCCGGCGATAGTCTCCGCCTTCGACGCAAGCGTGCTCACCGTTATGGTGCTCATAAGAATGATAACGAAGGTCAGCGTAAGTCTGACGCTCTACACGCTCATTCCGATGGGCGTTATTGCCATATTCGGATATTTTTACGGGGATCTTATCGAGAAACGCTGGGCGAAGAAACAGGAGTCGATAGCGGCTCTTTCCGACTTTGTGCAGGAGAGCGTATCCGGCGAGCGCGTGATAAAGGCCTTTGTTCAGGAAAAGGCTCAGGAGAGAGCCTTTGACAAGGTGAACGACGAAAACAGGAAAACGGCGATGAACGTGCAGAAGCTTGACTCGGCTTTCGGGCCTGTGCTCCATTTCCTCGTAGGAGTGACCTACGTCGTGGCGATAGTCGTCGGCGGCGGGTACACGATAAAGGGCGAGATGACGCTCGGCAGCTTCGTTACGTTCAACTATTACATAGGCTCGCTTATTTGGCCGATGCTCGCTCTCGGAGATTCGGTCACCCTCGTTTCGCAGGGCATCGCGGGCATTAACAGGATACATCAGGTATTCGACGAGCCTCAGGACATAGTCGACGATCCCGAGCCCGATAACGTGACTGAGCTTGAGGGCGAGATCGAGTTTAAGGACGTTACATTCAGATACAGGGAAGACCTGCCTCTCGCTGTTGACGGCGTGAGCTTTAAGATAGAAACGGGCGAGACGCTTGCGATACTTGGCCGTACGGGCTCGGGCAAGACAACTCTCGTAAATCTCCTCACCCGCGTGTACGATATAGATTCCGGCTCGATCACCCTCGACGGGCATAAGATAAAAAAGATACCGCTCAGCGTTCTGCATGAGAACATTGCCTACGTTCCGCAGGACAATTTCCTCTTCTCGGATACTCTCGCCGGCAATATCTCCTTTGGCAAAAAAGGCGCGACGAGGGAGGAGATAGAGGCGGCGGCGAAAAGCGCCGATATACACGATAATATTATGGAGTTCCCCGAGGGGTATGAGACCATGGTGGGCGAGCGGGGAGTTACCCTCTCCGGCGGGCAAAAGCAGCGCAGCTCGATCGCGAGGGCGATACTCAAGGATAGCCCGATACTTATCCTCGACGACGCTCTCTCCGCAGTCGATACCGACACCGAGGAAAGGATACTCTATAATCTCAAGCGCGGCCGCGAGGGCAAGACCACCATTATGATAGCCCACAGAGTATCCACCGTTCAGAACGCGGATCATATCCTCGTGCTCGACGACGGGCGGATAATCGAATACGGCACTCAGGACGAGCTTTTATCGAGGGACGGAGCCTACGCTTCCATGTTCCGCAAGCAGCAGCTCGAGTCTGAGCTCAGCATGGTAGAGTAAGGGGGTGGATCATAATGGCTAAAATGCGCGAAGAAAACCCCGAAATACACTACAAGGGCAACGTGTTTTCAAGGCTGTTTGCCTATGTCAGACCCCACAGAGCCAAGCTCGTACTCTGTATGATCCTCGTCCTTGTGCTCACGGCGCTTAATCTCTATCAGCCGCTTCTGATTGGCCACGCGATCGACGACTGTATCGAGGGGTATTATTACCCCTACGTATACGATAAGGACGGAGACATAAGCTTCGGCGGGGATACGCTGAGAAAGCTTAGCGACGCGGAAAACCTCGAAGGCGAGAGCTTCGCCGTAATACTTAACTTTAACGACGCCTATTACCTTTTTGAAAGGCTTGACAAGGCTTCCGCCTCCGAGCTTCTAAAGCTGCGCGACGCGCCCGAGTCGATGACCGCGGACGGCGATAAGCTAAGCGTAAACGGCAGATATTCCGGCGTTCTTCTCAGCGGAGACGACCTTTCCGCCCTGAGAAGGAGCGACAGAGACGGGCTTATCCGTACGGCGGTAATCTATTCCATAGTTCTCTTCGTAGTCGCGATATGCAGCATCTTAAACAGATTCACGCTTGAATCTATGGGTCAGAGCATAATTTATACTATAAGAAACGAGCTTTTTTCCCATATTCACTCGCTTCCGCTCAGATACTTTGACACGAATCCGATCGGAAGAATAGTCACGCGAGTGACGAACGACGTTGAAAGCCTGAACAATATGTATACGCAGGTTATAGTCAGGCTTTTTGAAAACTCCGTGCTCATTATCGGCTACGGCGTCGTTATGATCTCGATCGATCTCAAGCTCGCGCTCATAAGCTTCGCCTTCCTGCCCGTAGTTTTTGTGATAACGATGTGGCTAAGGACGGCGTCGAGAAAGATTTACAGGGTGGTCAGAACGAAGATCTCCGCTCTGAATACCTTCCTCTCGGAAAACCTCTCCGGAATGAAGATCATTCAGGTGTTCAACAGGGAGAAGGAAAAGGGAGAGGAGTTCGAGGGCAGGACGACCGACCTTTACAAGACCCAGATGAAGGAGCTTTTGATAGTCTGGATCTTCAGGCCTATCATATTCCTCATAGCGAACGTTGCCCTTGCCGTCATTATTTATAACTCGGGCGGCAACGTCCTCGCAGGGACGCTCACCCTCGGCACGATGTACGTTTTTATAAACTACATCCGATCCTTCTTCGAGCCGATACAGGAGCTTGCCGACCAGTTCGCGACGCTGCAGAACGCTCTTGCCTCGGCGGAGAAGATATTCACCGTTCTTGACGAGGAGAACCCGATAAAGGAGAGCGAAAATCCCGTCTCTCTTGAGAGGGTGAGAGGCAAGATCGAATTCCGCAACGTTTGGTTTGCCTACGAGAACGAGGATTACGTTCTGAGGGACGTAAGCTTCGTGATAAATCCCGGCGAGAGGGTCGCCTTCGTCGGCGCTACCGGGGCGGGAAAGAGCTCGATACTGAATCT